>JAEZBP010000436.1 GCA_023427125.1 Pseudomonadota bacterium
TGAGCTGGTCCCGCGCTGAGTTGGCTGGGCGCGCGCTTCGCGAACGCGCGGGCCGAGCTGCACGGACTTTCCGTCCGGTGGGCGCTGCCCGTCCCCGGTGTCCAGGCCCAGGGTGAGCGCGCCGCTCGGCGTTCCCCGAGCGTCGTGATCTTGCGACAGGCTTTGATCGGGCCGCCTCGGCATTCCCGCTCGCCGCGTTGCGGTGAACGGTTGGGAGCGGGTCGCGCGGGAGTAGGTCACGGCTCACCGGCGCAGAGGTCGACTTCGACAACTTCACCGAGGAGGTCGACCGCGCGTTCGAGCACATGCGGTCGATGTCGAAGAAGACCAGGACGGCCCCGTCGAGGACGGCGCGAGCCCGCGCCTGAGGATCAGGGCTCGGTGGTGCCGTCTCCCTCGGGCGCGCCGCGAGGCCGCAGCGTGAGCTGGGCGATGCGGAAGCCCTTCGCGGCGTCCACCGTGGCCGTGTAGGTCTCGAGCACGACCTCGTCGCCCGCCTTCGGCATGCGCCCGAGCTCCTTGGTCACGAGGCCGCCGATGGTGTCGACGTCCTCGTGCTCGGCGACGTCCGGCACGCCGAGCGCCTCGGCGGCCTTCTCGAGCAGCGTCGCGCCGCTCATCTTCACCGAACCGTCGTCCAGCGAGACGATCTCCGGCGCCGCTTGCTCGTCGGTCTCGTCGTAGATCTCGCCCACGATCTGCTCGACGAGATCCTCGGCCGTCAGGAGGCCGGTGAAGCTGTCGTGCTCGTCGAAGAGCGCGATCATCGGCGAGCCTCGGAAGAGATCGAGCCGCGCGAGCGACGCGGTCTCCGGCCGGCGCTCGATCGGGAGCAGGATCGCGCGGAGATCGCGCTCGCCGCGCAGCTCGGCCTTCAGGAGATCCGCGCGCCGCACGTAGCCGGCCACCGCGTGGGGATCGCCGTCGAGGACCGGCAGCCGGCTGAAGCCCTGCTCCTCGGCGATGGCCATGTTCTCCTTCCACTCGTTCGTGAGATCGAGCGAGATCACGCGGCGAGCCGGCGTCATCACCTCGCGCGCGCTCCGGTCGGCGAACGAGAGCACGTTGCGCATGAGCTGGAGCTGCTTGGGCTTGATCGCGCCACTCGCGTGCGCGTAGACGAGCGCCTCGCCGATGTCGACGGTCTCGTCGTCGTGGCCCGCGAGATCGGGGTTCTTGCCGGTCAGCCCGCCGACGATGACGTTGGCGATGGTGTTGCAGGTCTTGATGAACGGGATCGAGAGGAAGCGGAAGATCCGCATGAAGGGCGCGGTCGCGTAGAGCACCTTGCCGGGTACGACCAGCGCGAGCCCCTTGGGCACGAGCTCGCCGAAGGTGACGTGGAAGAACGCGCCGACGGCCATGGCGAGCGCCGACGAGAAGCGCGCCAAGAGCTCGAAGTCGGCGAGCGCGTGGTGGAGCGCCGGCTCGAGCGCGAGCGTCAGGCCCAGGCTCGTCAGCGTGATCCCGAACTGACACGCGGCGAGCATCGCGTTCATGTCGCGCTTCATGTCGAGCAGCAGCGCGGCGCCGGCCTTTCCGGCCGCGGCGTCGCGCTCGAGCCTGCGCATCGGCACCTTCACCAGCGCAAACTCGAATGCGACGTAGATGGCGCAGCCCAGGATCAAGAACGCCGAGAGGATCCAGGGGCTCATCGCGGCGAGCGGCGCGGCCACGCCGACGACGATCAGCGTGACGACGATGCCCTTGTTCTGGGAGCGACTCGGCGGCTTGGAGGGCGTCTCTCGATGCACGATGGCGCCGACCGTACTTCGTCGCGATGGCGCGCGCACGCTCGAGGGCGTCTCCGATCGTCGAGCCCACGTTCTTGGTACGAGCGCGCGCTCGAAGGGCGCGAGGCCGCCTCGAGCGGCAGAGCGGCAAGTCCCTCGCGCGTCGCTTCGGAGCTCCGTCGGCGCCGTCGAAGGTGCGGCCGGCATCGACGGGACGTCGCTGGCGGACGCGCTCTTGGCGGACCAGCCGCTCACGGTGTTCGCCCCGACCAACGAGGCGTTCGCCGCGATCGAGGCGACGCTCGCGACACTGACGCCGGAGCAGGTGCGCGACGTCTTGCTCTTCCACGTGCTCGATCCGGCGACGTTTCCCACTCCGGTGCTCGCGGGGGAGCTCCCGGCCGGCACGACCCCGCTCGACACGCTGCTCGGGGAAGACGCGGTGCTCGTCACCACGACGACACCCCCGACCATCGACGGCGCGCGCATCGTGCGCACCGACGTCACCGTGCTGAACGGGGTGATCCACGTGATCGACGCCGTGATGATCCCGCCGTCCTTCGAGTGACCGAGGCGCCGCGCACGAGCGGTGCCACGCCTGCGGCCCGTCGATCGATCGCGCTCCCATCGGGCGTGACCGTTCGACGGGCTGCTGGCCGGCCGGACGGGAGGCCAGCGCGCGGTCGAGCGCCTGCTGCAGTCGAGGAGTCGGCCGACGAAGCCATCGCGTGGCTCAGTCGATGAGCGCACGCGGAGATGCTCCGCGCGGCGTCCGTCAAGCGCTCCGGAACCCGATCGCCCGCACCGCGCCCGAGGAGGCGACCTCGACGAGCGCCTCCTCGAGCAGCGCGCGCTCGAGCGTGCGCTGAGCGGGGTCGCGCAGCACCATGCGCCGGATCGCCGCGAGCATCGCGTTGCGCAGGTGAGCGCCGCTCAGCGGGTGGGATCGCGCGAGCTCCTCGAGGTCGACGTCGCCGGCCAGCTCGACGCCGTCGGGCGTGTGGCGGCGCAGGATCTCGGCGCGCTGCGAGGCGTCGGGCATCGGGAACGTGAGCCGCGCGGTGAGGCGCCGCTCGAGCGCCGGATCGAGGGCGGACGTGCGGTTCGTGATGAGGATCGCGACGCCGCTCGCCTCGTCGAGCCGCCGGAGCAGGATGTTCACGAGGTGGTTCGCGGTCCGGCCGCCATACTCGGCGCCGTCCGCGCGCGCCTCGAGGAGGGAGTCCGCCTCGTCCATCACGAGGACGGCGTCCATCGCCTCCGCCTCGTCGAACGCCCGCGCGAGCGCGCGCTCCGACTGACCGAGCCACTTCGAGAGGACGCGCTCGGGTGACATCAGGTACATGCGCTTGCCGAGCTCGCCGGCGATCGCCTCGGCGGTCGTCGTCTTGCCCGTCCCGGGCGGCCCGTCGAAGAGCAGCACCGCGCCGCGGCCGGTCCGGAAGGTGTCGAGGAACGCGGAGCTCGTGAAGAGGGTCCGCGCGTCGGGCGAGAGCGCCACGAGCGCCTCGCTCAGCCGGGCGCGCATCGCCGGCGTGAGCACCACCGAAGCGAGATCGCGCGCGGGCTCGCGCAGCTCGCCGACGCTCTCGGACTCGGCGCCGTCGTCGCGCTCGAAGCGATCGCGAT
>JAEZBP010000508.1 GCA_023427125.1 Pseudomonadota bacterium
ACGTGGACGCGGCGCACCGACGGCGGACCTTCGGCGGCGGGCTCCTCGACGGCGGCGGCGGAGGCGCGCAGGAGGGTCAGGACGATCCGGCCGCGGCTGGCCCGCACGAGGTGCGCGACCGGCTCGCGCAGCTCGAGCTCGAGGCGCACGCCGCGCGAGGTCACGCTGCTCGTGCTGCGAGCGAGGAGCGGGCTCGAGCCGTGGACGCTGAGGCCGCCCTCGGGGAGCGCCCCGCGCTCGAGCTCGAGCACCACCACGCGTCCGTCCTCATGCGCCCGCACGTCGTAGCGGGGGACGTCGAACTCGCCGGAGACGATGATCTCCGCGCGCTGCGCGTCGCCCGACACGGCGAGCGCACGCACCTGGGCCGCGCTCTCTTGCGCGGACGCGGGCGCGTGCAGCCCGGCGAGGGTCGCGATGACGCCGATCGCGAGGATCGGTCTCGCGCGGAGGGCCGCGCGTGCCTTTGTCGCGCCGGCCGGTGCTGCTTCCCCGGCGTGGTGCGCGAGGACACGTGATGTGCGTCTCATGAGCTCCTCTCGAGAGAGACGCAATGGTCGGCCCCCGACGGCCCCCGACGCAAAAAAACAGCGTCCTCGGTCGTCCGCTTCGCGCGTCGCGCGACGAGTCGGGCCTCGTCCTCAGGCGAGGTGCCCGGCTTCGGCCGCTCCGCATGCGGGGCCGGCTCGCTCGACGCCAGCGCCGTTGGTGAGGCGCGCGCGTCAGCGGGTGCGCGGGTCGTCGTCGCGGAGCGGCAGGACGCGCGTGAGGGGCGGCCGGTTCGGGGCGGTCGGATCCTCGCGGGTGAGCACGACCTCGTTCGGGCGGATGCGATCCACACGCCAGTTCAGGGTCACGGGGAGCTCCTCGATGCCGCCGGCCTGCACGATCTCGGGGCGCCCGATGTACTCGCCGCGCCGCACGGTGTGCCCCACGCCCTCGCGGTCCACGATCATCGCCCGCGGGTCCGCGACGCCGCTGACGATCGCGATCAAGCGCATCTCCTCGACCGACGTGTCCGAGAGCCGGACGGTGCGGGTCGTGGTCGGGCCCGCCGCCGTCGCCACCGCCTGGAAGGAGGCCGCGTAGTTGCGGAACGGATCGCGGTTCGTGTCCGCCTCGACGAAGTCCTCGTCGCGGTACTGCCGCAGGGCCGCGACGGAGTCCACGCCAGCGTCCGCGTCACTCGCCGGCTGCGGCGCCGCGACCGGCGCGCGCGCTTGGCTCCCGCGGCCAACCCGGATCGGCTCGTCGTCACAGCCGCTCAGCGCGAGCATCAACAGAAGGAGCGCGCTCGCGCTCGTCAGCATCCGCATCACGTCCCCCCCTGCGCGGCGCCTGCGGCCGCCTCTTCCGTCGAAGGCCGGCGGAACGTGGTCGCGAGGACCTCGACCGAGAGCAACACCTCGTCACCGACCAGCTCGGGGTGGCCGAGGTGGATGTTCTCCATGCTGATCAGCCGATCGATGCGGCTCACGTTGTAGAAGAAGCGCGCGAGCTGGTGGTAGCGCCCGCTGACCCGCAGGTTGACCGGCAGGCGCACGTAGTGGGCCTCCGGCTCCTCCGGCCGCGGCTCGACCAGCCGGATGCGCAGGCCGCTGAGCTCCGCGAGGCGGTTGAGCTCGCGGAGGAACGACGCGGTCTCCGCGGACTCGGGGAGCGCGAGCAGGTTGCCGCGGTCGAGCCCCTCGCGCGTGGCCAGCTCTGCGCGCAGGCGCAGGTACTCCGCGTTGCGCGCCTGCGCCTCCTCCACATCGGACTCGAGCGAGCGGTGGCGAGCGTCCGCCGCCTGGAGCTCGTCCGCCATGCTCATGTGGACCGCGAAGTAGTAGACCGCCCCGATCAGCCCGACGAGCAGCGCGAGCAGGCCCAGCTTGCCCGCGACCGGGAGCTTGGCGAACGACTGATCACCGCTCGGTTTGGCCGCCATCAGTAGATCACCCGCGCTGTGAGCTGGAAGGCGATGACGGGGAGCCTCGTCGCCGAGTCCTCGCTCCCCTCCGTCTTGACCAGCTCGACGCTCTCGAAGCGCTCACTGAGCGAGAGCCGCCGCAGGAACTCCGCGACGTCCTCGTTCGTCCGGCCGATCCCGCGGATCGTGCACGCGCGGTCCTCCTCCTCGAACTCCGTGAGCCAGAGGCGATGCGGATCCCAGCTCGTGTTGTAGTTGGCGAGCGGATTCTGGCTCCGGATCGCCTCGAGGCGCTGCGGATCGACCGTCGGACCGCCGCCCGCGCTCAGGATGCGCGAGATCTCCATCAGCACGGCGGTCGGCCCGTAGCGGGCGCGGGTCAGTTCCGTCACCACCGCCTCGAGCTGCCGGCTGCGCTCGAGCTGGGCGCGGACCTCGTCGATGTTGCCCGACTCCCTCTCGAGATCCTCGATCTGTTCGGCGAGCTCGTTGTTGAGGTGGATCTTGGCGTCGAGGTCGCGCCGATCCCCCAGGTACACGAAGAAGAGCGCGGCGACGACGACCGCGGCCGTCAGCGCGTACGCGATGAGCCAGCCCTGGGTTCCGCCGGCCGCCGGCTGGCCCTTCGCCTGCTTTCGCGCGCCAGGGAGGAGGTTGATACGTATCATGCCCGGCGCTCCCGCTCTTTTCGCAGGGCCAGGCCGACGGCGACGGTCGCCTGCGCGGCGCGCGCCGCCATCAGCGCCATGTCCACGCCGCGCCCGTCGGGTGCGGCCGCGCGCAGCGGATCGAGCCGCTCGACCGGCACGCGGCAGCGCCGCTCGATCGCGTCGAGGAGCGCGCGGATGTTGGCGCTCCCTCCCGACACCAGCACCCGCGTCACCTCGCTCGCGCCGCTGGTCGCGAGGTAGAAGTCGAGTGAGCGCTGGATCTCGCCGGCGAGCTGCTCGACGACGCGCGCGATGATCTCCGGGACCTCGCGGGGGACGAGCCCCCTGCCGTCGCCGCCGCACTTGTAGGCCTCGGCCTCCTCCGCGCCGATGCCGAGCTGGCGCTGGATCTCCTCGGTGATCTGGTTGCCGCCGTTCGCGATGTCGCGCGTGAACGACGTGGTCCCGGCGGCGAGGATGTTGAGGGTCGAGAGCGACGCGCCGACGTGGAGGAGCACGACCGTCTGCTCCGGGGGAGGCACGCCGTAGCCGGCCTCGAACGCGTTCTGCACGGTGAAGGCGTCGAGGTCCACGATGCGCGGCCTCAGCTTCGCCTGCACCGCGAGGTTCGTCAGGTCGTTGATCTCCTCCTTCTTCGCCGCGACGAGGAGCACGTCCATCTGGCCCTGCTCCGGCCGCTGCGTGAGGAGCTGCCAGTCGATCTGCACCTCCGCGAGATCGAAGGGGATGTGCTGCTCGGCCTCCCAGGTGATCTGCTCCTGCAGCTCGGCCGGCGTCATCTGGGGCATGGTGATCTTCTTGATGATCACCGAGTGGCCGCTGACCCGGAGGGCCACGTCGCGGCCCTTGACCTTGTGGAAGAGCCTCTGGAGCCCGTCCACCACCGCCCCCGAGTTGATGATGTGGCCGTCGACGATCGTCTGGGCCGGCAGCGGATGATAACCGAAGCGGACGAGCGCCCGGCCGCCTCGCCCCTCTCGGATCTCGGCGACCTTGATGGAGCTCGAGCCGATGTCGACCCCAACGAGGTTTTTCCCTTCGGACATGGTGAGCTCAGCGTGCCCCGGGCTGCCGGCGGCCCCCGATCATGGCATGAAGCATGACACCGACCACATCGCGCCCCACAGCCAAAGCGCGGGCGCCGATCACTCTTCCTCGCCGAAGACCCGGACCCGATCGGTGAGCGTGAGGCCCAACGCCTCGAGGATCTTGCGCTTGGTGTCCATCCGGCAACCGAACCCCTTTTCCACCCGATCGATGGTCAACACCGAGACGTTGGCTCGACGTGCCAGCTCCGCCTTGGACATCATCCGCTCGATGCGGAGGCGCCGGACGTTGTTGGGGTGGGTGCCTGCGCCCTTCGGAGGCCGGCTGCCGCGCTCTGCAGAGCTATCGCCCGCGGCACCCTCCCCCTCATCGGCAGGGGCTGAGCCGCCTGGGACGTCGGTCGGACCGGTCGAGCGGGACGAGGAGGGCGCTGCGCTGGCAACACGCGTGCGCCCTGCTCCTTCCGGAGGCGTGACGGGGGCCGGCTTGTCCTCGTGCTCCATGGGTCCCGCAAGCGCGCGCTCTCGAGTGCCCTCGTTATTGGCCGGGAAGGCCTAATCGTCAAGAAATATTGAGTAATTCGCTATCAATTATGCTAAACTTACGCCTAATAAGCCGGTGGTGGCCAGCCAGGGCGATCGCCTCGGGCGATCGCGGCCTGCCGGCGGATCGAGCTTCGTTCCTCGGTTGTCAACGAGCGACGAGAGGAGGCATGCTCTCACCCCATCCGTCCGGACGCAAAAAACTGCACCGGACGCGGTCATCGAGGAGCCTCGCATCGTCCATGGCACGTCTTTGCGCCCCCGTCGTGGCCATCGCGATCGCGCTGATTGCCCCGGCGGCACAGGCCCAGGCCGAGCACACCGTACGCTCGGGCCAGAGCCTGGCTCGCATCGCGCGGCGATACCAGGTGAGCGTGGCGAGCCTGGCCGGCGCCAACGGCCTGCGCCGAGAGGCGAGCCTCCGGCCGGGGCAGGTGCTGCGGATCCCCGAGCAGGGCACCCACTACGTGAGCGAAGGCGAGACCCTCGGCGGGATCGCGCGGGAGCACGCGTGCTCCGTCGCCGATCTGACCCGCCTCAACCGCCTGCGCAGCGGTCGCCCTCTCCAGGTCGGTCAGCGCCTCATCCTGCCTGGGCACGAGGCCTCGAGGGAGCGCGAGCGCGCCGCGGATCGCTGGGGTCGCCCACGCAACCCCGGCGTCGCCACGCTCTATCGACGCGCGCTCGACCGCCGTTTTCGCGTGCGCCTGGTGGACGCGCGAGGGCGAGCCCGCCCGGCGGCCCTGCGCCGGCTCCAGGAGCTGATGAGGCCTCGTGACGAGCGCCCCGGCCCTCCCCCGCCGCCCCGGTTAGTCGCGATGCTCGCCCGGATCTCCGATCAC
This sequence comes from Pseudomonadota bacterium, assembly GCA_023427125.1. Lineage (GTDB taxonomy): Bacteria > Myxococcota_A > Polyangia > Polyangiales > Sandaracinaceae > JAEZBP01. The sequence goes on from JAEZBP010000508.1 coordinate 5,015, forward strand.
TTCGGGGGGCGCACCATCACGATCGTGAGCGGTTACCGCCAGGAGGGGGGCTACACCCGCGAGAGCAGCCGCCACACCCACGGGCACGCGCTCGACATCCGCATCCAGGGGGTGCCCGCCGAGGCGCTGCGAGACTACGTGCGCGCCACGTTCAGCCGCGTCGGGGTCGGCTACTACCCGCGCAGCCACTTCGTCCACGTCGACGTGCGCGATCGAGACGCGTACTGGGTCGACTGGGCAGGCCCCGGCGAAGGCCCCCGCTACCAGCGGCGCGGAGAGGCGGCGCCGACCGACGCGACCGCGGCGGAGATCTCGCGGACCGGGATGGGTGGAGGCAGGCCCGAGGAGGGCGAAGGCGGAGAGGCCGCGGCCGCCGACGAGGACGATGGCTCGACCAACCCGGACGATGCGGCCCTCGAAGAGGAGACCGAGTAGGGGTCTGCCTCTATGTGCCGCGTCGTTCTCTGCCGTCTTGTGCACTACTGGGCCATGTGTCATCGTCGGACCCGTGGCGGACCTCGAGGAGCGGGCGGAGCGTCACCTGGCTGAGGCGGAGCTGGCCTCCGAGCGCCCCGAGCGAGCCCTGGAGCGGATCGAGCGGGCTCTGGCGACGCTGACTCGACCCGACGAGGCGGCCGAGTCACGGGCCCTGCGTGCGGAGATCCGTGCCTGGCTGGGGGGCGGGGGCGAGGCCGCGCACGACGCCCAAGCGGTGCTCGATCGGCCGGCGCCCCCGTCCGCGCGGGCT
>JAEZBP010001010.1 GCA_023427125.1 Pseudomonadota bacterium
CCTCCGCAGGGAGGGGCCGCTCCGCAGGTCGCGCAGCCGCAGGTCGCCGTGGTCTCGCCCCCTGCGCCGCCGCCGCCGCCGCCGAGCGCCGTGCTGCAGCCGCAGGTCCAGCAGCAGCGCGAGGCGATCCTCTCCTGCGTCGACTCGCCCTCGCTGACCCTCCGCCTCCGCTGGACCGCCGACGGCCAGGTGATCCTGCAGATGCCGCAGGAGCTCCTCGGCACCGCGGCCGAGGGCTGCCTGCAGGCGCTGCTCGGCGGCATGCGCGTGGTGGCGCAGGCCGACGGTGAGGTCGTCGTCCCGCTGCGTTAGCTTTGCGCGCGCTTCGCGAGCGCGCGGGCCGAGCTGCGCGGCCCTTCCGTCGGGCCGGCGCTACTCGTCCCCGGTGTCCGGCCGAGGGTGAACGCTCCGCTCGGCCTCCCCGAGCGCGCGGGCCGAGCTGCGCGGCCCTTCCGTCGGGCCGGCGCGTCCAGCCGAAGGTGAGCGGGCGAAGGCTGGGCGAACGGGTCGGGCGCGCGAACGACAAGGCTCACAGCTCCGCTTGCCTTCGGCGCGCGCGGGGGGCAGCACGTGTGGCCATGTCGAGGAAACCGACCGCGTACTGGGATTACATCCGCGTCGAGGACCTGCTCTCGCTCCAGGGCGGGCTCGAGGAGAGCGACGCCGGGCTCGCGAACGACGAGGTGATGTTCATCACCATCCACCAGATCGACGAGCTCTGGTTCAAGCTCGCGCTGCGCGAGCTCGTCTCGGTGCGAGACCTCTTCGCGCGGCCTCGCGTCCCCGAGCAGGCGCTGGCCTCGGCGGTGCGCGGGATCCGGCGCATGGCGCTCCTCTTCCATCACGCGTCGGAGCACTTCGCGCTGATGGAGACGATGACCACGCGCGACTACCTCGCCTTCCGCGACAAGCTCTCGCCGGCGAGCGGCTTCCAGTCCGCGCAGCTCCGCGAGATCGAGATCCTGATGGGGCTGAGCGACGAGTCGCGCATCCCGCTCGGGCACGAGCACAGCTATCTGCAGGCGCTCCGCTACGCCGACGGCTCGGAGTCGCCGGCCTCGCGCCGCGTGAGCCGCCGGCTCGAGGATCGGCCGACGCTGAAGGCCGCGACCGACGAGTGGCTCTACCGAACGCCGATCGACGGCTCGCGCCCCGAGGATCCGGAGGACGAGGCGACGGTGGGGCGCTTCGTCGAGGCGTACCTCGCCGCGCACGCGAAGGAGGTCGCGTACGCGCGCTCGCTCGCCGAGCACGACGCGCTCACCAGCGCCGATCGCGAGCGGCTCGCCGCCCGCTACGCCAAGGAGGTCGCCGGCGCGGCGGCGTTCCTGCGCGCCGAGGATCAGCCGGAGGCCGACCGCCGCCGCACGAGCCGCATCCGGGCGGCGCTTGTGCTGATCGAGGGCTACCGCGAGCTGCCGCTGCTCGCGTGGCCTCGCGAGGTCGTCGACGGAATCGTCCTGCTCGAGCAGGCCTTCGTCGTCTTCCGCCAGCGCCACGCGCGCATGGTCGAGCGCGTCATCGGGCGGCGCACCGGCACGGGCGGCTCGGCCGGCGTCGACTACCTCGACCAGACCGCCCTGCGTTACCGCATCTTCCACGACGTCTGGGCCGTGCGGACGCTGCAGATCCGCGCCTCGGCGCTGCCGCCGCTGCCGAACGAGCAGGCCTACGCGCTCCACCCCGGTGATTGAGGATCGCCTAACCCTGCCAGCGCACGAACAATTGACACGCGCCGGCGCCCTGGCTCCGGCAGCTCAGCTCGCGCGCCTCGAGGATCTTCACGCCCGAGAGCTCTCCCGCCGCCTCCGCCCACCCGAGCACGCTCAGGCAGTGCGCGCGGTGAGGCGTCGCGAACTCGGCGATGGTGAGCGTCGCTTCGTGCTCGCCGAGCTCGACCTCGAGGCGGCCCGAGTCGTAGTGGACCTCCCAGAGCCGCGCGGCCTTGCGCAGGATGAAGGGCAGCGAGCCGAGCCGGTAGAAGATCCGATAGAGCGTCGGCAGGTTCACCTTTGCGCCGTAGCGGCCCATCTCGCGGCAGAGCGCGAGGTCGCCCTTTCCGAGGTGCTCGTCGGCAGCGACGTTGAGCTCGACGAAGAGCTCGAAGGGCACCCACGCGTGCGGGAGGATGCCTCGCTCGATGTGCGCGCGTGAGGTCGCGGAGAGCGTCGCCAGCACGGCGCGGAGCGCGCCTTCGCCGCCACGCTCGCGGAGGAAGCGCACCCTCGAGGTCACGGCGCTGCCCTTCACGCGCGACATCGCGAAGGAGGATACATGCGTGGCGGCCCGCGGCCATGGTCAATTCCCCGCGGATCCAAGGAGCGAAGCGAAGTGAAGGTAGCCCTTCCGATTCGAGCCAGCGGGACGGGAAGCGCCGACTGGACACGGCCTCGGGTGCAGCAGGCCGAGCGGGCGCCGGAGAAGAGCGTGCGCCGCGCGCGGGTGCTAGATCCCGCGCGATGCCGACGCGACAGGCGATGTGGGACGGACTTCGAGGACGGGTCGACGT
>JAEZBP010000544.1 GCA_023427125.1 Pseudomonadota bacterium
GAGCACGATGGCTTCGACGTCGCCCGGCACCGCGTGCGGCGCGCGCTCGCGGGGCGGCACGACCTCGTCCTGCAGGTGGGCGAGCAGCGTGGTGGCCGGCGAATCACCGACGAACGGCGGTCGGCCGGTCAGCGCGAAGTAGAGCACCGCGCCGAGCCCGTACACGTCGCTCGCCGGCGTCGCGCGCTCGCCCGAGATCACCTCGGGGCTCATCGTCGACGGCGTACCGGCGACGAGGCCGGTGCGGGTGAGGTGCGCGCCCTCGCTCTCGATCCGCGCGATGCCGAAGTCGAGCACCTTCACCGAGTCGCTCTCGCCGCCCGCCGCGGTGACGAAGAGGTTCTCCGGCTTGACGTCGCGGTGCACGATCCCGCGGTCGTGCGCCTCGGCGAGGGCACGCGCCACCTGCGTGACGAGGTGCACCGCGCGCGCGGCGGGCAACGGCCCCCCACGCCGCACCAGCGCGCCCAGGCTCTGTCCCGAGAGCAGCTCCATCGCGTAGTAGAGGAGGCCGTCCTCCGTGGTGCCGTAGTCGAACACCCGCACCGTGTGCGGGTGCGTGAGCCCCGATGAGAGGCGCACCTCGCGCTCGAATCGGACCGCCGCGTCCTCATCGTCCTCGTCGGCGAGCTTCAGGATCTTCAGCGCGACCTCGCGCTCGAGCCCGCGGTGCCACGCCGCCCACACCTCGCCCATGCCGCCCTTGCCGATCCGACGGCGCAGCTCGTACTTGCCGATGCTGCGCGCCTCGTACACCTCCCGGCGCAGCGACCAGAACCGGTGCGACGCGATGACGACGATCAGCGCGGTCGTCCAGAGCAACACGACGCGCGCGGCGAGCGCGTTCAGCGCGCGCGGATCGTCGAGCTGGCCCTGCATCGGCGGATACCAGAGCGCGCCGAGCAGCATGCCGACCGGATAGAGCAGCACCGCGCCCGCCATCGGCGTCGCGTGGTCGCGCCACGAGCGCGGCACCACCGTCGTCGCGGCGAGCACCGCGAGCCCGGCCTCCCCGTAGACGCTGTGAAAGCCCCCGGTGACCGCGGCCTGCACGGTGATCGTCGCGAGCATCACGTAGATCGCGCCGTACACCAGCACCCGGAGCTCGCGCTCGCCGATCGGCGGCCGCCGCCACACCCTCCACGTCGCGAGCACGAACCACGGCACCGGCAGGGCGCGCACCGCGAGCAGCGGCGGCACCTCGCCCTCGCCCCCGGTCCACACGTACGCCACGTCGAGGATCGCGAAGATCGGCCAGGCAACGCACCAGAAGAGCAGCGGCGCCTTTACCCGCCGCAGGTTCCCGAGGTGCTCCCAGCTCGTCACTGCCCGCGGCACCGCGGTGGGCGCGTCCTCGCCGTCCGCGCTCGCGCGTATTACGTCGGGGGCCTCGAGCGCGTCCCGCACCGTCACTCTCCCGTCACCGCGGCGTTCGGCGCCCACCGGATCCGAGTCTACGCGATGTCGCTCGATCGGCGGGGACGGACGCCGCCGGAGGCCGCATCGAGCTCGCATCGAGGTTCGACGCAGCGCATCGTCGAGGAGCGGCCGGCCGCGCAGCGGGCCCACGCCGCCCGAGAGGCGACGGGAGGGTTCCTGGTCAGCGCTCTGGCGCGATGTCCTGCAGCGGAGCGGACCGTCGAGCGCCGGGCGCCAGCTGCCGCCGGACCGCCGAGCCGGCGGTCCGTCTCGCCACCTGCACGATCACCAGAGCACGGGCTCGCACTCCACGACGACGCCGATGTGGTGGGCCTCTCCGTCCTTCAGCGTGTCGCAGGTCGAGCCGATCACGGTGATGGTGCGGTCGCCCTCGAGGACCCATCCGTTGCCGTCGTCCGCCGCGGACTCGTGGGGGACGTCGACGCCGTCGATGGTGACGCGGACGTAGTGAATGTCACCGGGAGGCATGGCGAGCTCGTACGTGCAGGAGACGACGCTGCCGGCGACGGCGCGGAGCGCGCTCTCGAGCGAGGCCTCGTCGCCGACCGGGAAGTGGGTGCTCCGGCCGGTGTCGCCGGCGGTCGCCATGCGGTCGAGCACCTCGACCCATTCGCCGGTGTCGTAGCCGATCACGTAGGTGCCGATGCCCGCCGCGGCGAGCTCCTGCACGGCGGCGACGGCGTTCGCGTCGTCGAGGCAGTTGAGGGGATTGATGAGGCAGCTGCCGCCGGTGCAGCGGCACGTGAAACCGTTGTGCCCGGACGCGCAGTTGGGCGCCCCGTCGGTCACGAGCAGCACGTAGCTGTCGCCCTCGAGCGTCGCGAGCTCGGCCCGCGCGGCTCGGAGCGACGCGGCGATGGGCGTACCGCCCTGGACGATCGTCTCCGGGGCCCCGGACAGCGCGCTCGCGATGGCGGTCGCGTTCGACGGACCGACGGGTACGACCACCGTGCCGGCGCCGCACGTGGCGTCGCCCGCGAAGAGCATGAGCCCGAAGCTCACGCGATCGTCGAGCGCCGCCGTCGCGGCGTTGATGGCCATGACCGCCGGGTTCCAGCGGTCGACCTCCACCGGCCCGAAGGGGGGCGCCTCGTACATGCTGTTCGAGCGGTCGAGCACGATGAGCACGTTGGCGGTGCCGGCCTCGGCGGCGACATCGAGGCGCTCGCACGTCGCGTCGACGCTCGGGATCACCGCGTCGGG
>JAEZBP010000555.1 GCA_023427125.1 Pseudomonadota bacterium
CACTCGACTAGGCGTCGGCAGCGTCAGATGTGAATAAGACACAGGCTCGGCCCCGAGGCGGCGGTCTCGAGGTGGCGTCGAGCGTCCGCCAACCGGCGCTCCGCGGTGGCGACGAAGCCGAGCTCGAGGTGGACCCGCTGCGGATCGGCGCCGAGCTCGAGCGCCCGCTCGAAGGCGCGGCGCGCTGCCGCGACGTCGCGTTCTGCCTTCGCACGGTAGCCCGCCTCGAGCGCGGCGGTGGCGCTCGATAACCCTTCCTGCGCGGCGACCGGCGCAAGCGGTAGCGTGGCGAGCAGCAAGGTGACGATCGTGGCCGTCGGCACCATCGCGATCGTGGTTGTGCGAGAGACGCGGCGAGCTGCTCGCGATCGCACGCTCGTGGCAGCGTGGATGGCGATCGAGCGACTTCCCATGCGACCGGCTCCTTCCGGCGCAGCGCTACCCACGCGCCACGCCACGTGGCGGCGAGGCAACACGCATGCCCGGCCACGACGGATGATTCCGCGACCTCTGGAACGAGCGTTGCGTAGCCGTGGCGCCGAGGAGGTTGTCGATGAGCCACAACGAGGCAGCGCACGCGCTCTGTGTGTTTGGAACGCGTCCGGAGGCCATCAAACAGGCACCCGTGGTGTGGGCGATGCGATCGCGGAGCGACCGTTTTCGAGTGACCACGCTGAGCACCGGTCAGCACCGCGAGATGCTCCGCCCGATGCTCGAGCTCTTGGATCTGACGCCCGAGCTCGAGCTCGATCTGATGCGCCCGAACCAGACCCTCGCGGACGTCACCGCTCGCTGCATGCGCATGATGGACGACGTGCTCGACGGGCTGCGGCCCGACATGGTGGTCGTCCAGGGCGACACCACCACGGCGATGGCCGCCGCCATGGCGGCGTTCTACCGGCGCATCCCGGTGGCGCACGTCGAGGCGGGGCTCCGCAGCGGCAGCATGTCCGAGCCCTTCCCCGAGGAGGCGAACCGCTGCGTGATCGATCTCTTCGCGCGCTGGCTCTTCGCGCCGACCGAGGCGGCCGCCGCGCTCCTGCGCTCGGAGGGCGTCGACGAGGGCCGCGTCTTCGTCACCGGCAACACGGTCGTCGACGCGCTCCATCACGTGAAGAAGAAGCTCGGCGCGCGCGACCTCTCGATCGAGGGCGTCCCGGCCGACGCGCTCGCGGGCGAGCGGCGTCTCGTCCTCGTGACCTGTCACCGGCGAGAGTCCTTCGGCCGAGGCGTCGAGGAGGTCTGCGCGGCGATCAAGATGCTGGCGACACATCACCGGGACGCTCTCTTCGTCTACCCGGTGCATCTCAATCCGTCGATCCTCGGGCCCGTGCGCGAGCGCCTCGGCGGGATCGAGAACGTCGCGCTGGTCCCGCCGCAGCCCTACGACGGCTTCCTCGCGCTCCTCTCCCGCGCGTACTTGGTGCTGACCGACTCGGGAGGCGTGCAGGAGGAGGCGCCGAGCTTCGACGTGCCGGTCCTCGTGATGCGCAACCGAACCGAGCGCCCGGAGGGCGTGGTGGCGGGGTGCGCGCGGCTGGTCGGCGTGGACGCCGAGCACATCGTCGACGCGGCCGATCGGGTCCTCGTCGATCGCGCGCTCCACGCGCAGATGGCTCGGGCGGCGAGCCCCTACGGCGACGGGCACGCCGGCGAGCGCATCGCGCGCGCGCTCGCCGGGGACGAGGCGTCGTACGAGCTCGACGCCTCCATCTCCACGGCGCCCGCGTGATGCGGACGCTGCTCGCCATCGTCCTAGGCCTCGCGCTCTCGATGGCGAGCGCGGCGCGAGCTTGTCCCGGCGGGATCGACGCCACCTTCATCCAGCTCCACGACGAGCAGCTCCGCTGGGGCGGCGCGGAGTGGGCGCGGGCGGCCACCGATCTGCGCAGGCTCGGCATCTCGACGGTGATCGTGCAGTACACCGGCGACGAGCAGGGCTCGTTCGGGGAGCGCTACGGCGGGCGCTCCATCGCCCACCTCCTCGCGGCGGCGGGGCAGCGGGGGATCGAGGTCTGGGTCGGTCTCGACGAGGCGCCGAGCTGGCCTCGCGTGGCGCCCCCGCGCTTCTCTCCGCTGAGCGACGAGCGGCGCGCGGCGGAGCTGGCTCGCCTCTGCGCTTCGCACGCGAGCTGCGCGGGCTTCTATCTCTCGCCGGAGATCGACGACACCACCTGGTCCGATCGCATCTCGCAGCTGCGCGCTCGCGTGCGGCGGAGCGTGAGCGTCCTGCGCAGCCACCGGCCGCGGGCGCGCGTGTCGATCGCGCCCTTCTTCACCCGCCGGCTCGGACCGGCCGCCTACGCGCGCTTTCTGGTCGCGCTCCTCCACGGCGCCGACATCGACGTGGTGATGCTGCAAGGCGGGACCGGCACCGGGCGCGCGAGCCCGGCCGACGCGCGGATGTACTACCGCGCGCTCGCGCCGGTCCTGCGCGCGCGCGGTGTGGACACCTGGCTCGTGGTGGAGCTCTTCGATCAGATGTCCGGCACGCCGTGGGACGAGCGCCCGTTCAGCGCGAGGCCGGCCACCATCGACGTGGTGAGGCGAGCGCTCCTCGCCGACGAGCGTGGCCTCGAGCATCGCGTCGCCTTCAGCGTCCTCGACTACATGAGCGGTCCGGATCCGCGCGCGCGCCGCCTGCGGGCCGACTACCGTGCGTTCTGCCGGCGCCGCGCCGATCGAGTCGTCCCCATTGCGGAGAGGGCGTCCTCGCGGTAGGCGTCGGCCATGTCTTCCGAGCGCACGAGCCACCACCTCGACACCCTGCACCTGGACACGCTCGCCATCCACGCCGGCCAGGAGCCGGATCCCGTCAGCGGCGCGGTGATGACGCCGATCGTCCTCGCGAGCACGTTCGCGCAGGACGGCCCCGGCAACCACAAGGGCTTCGAGTACGCGCGCACCGGCAACCCCACGCGCAACACGCTCGAGCGCTGCCTCGCCGCGCTCGAGGGCGGCAAGCACGGCCTGGCGTTCGCCTCGGGATGCGCCGCGATGACCACCTTCCTGCACACGCTCCGCCCCGGCGATCACGTCGTGGCGAGCGACGACGTGTACGGCGGGAGCTTCCGGATCCTCGACAAGGTCATGAAGCCGCTCGGCGTCGCGACCACCCAGGTCGACATGACCGATCCGGCGAACGTGGAGCGCGCGATCCGCCCGGAGACGAAGGTGCTCTGGGTCGAGACGCCCACCAACCCGATGCTCAAGCTCGCCGACATCCGTCAGGTGGCGTCGATCGCCCGCGCGCGGGGCATCTGCACGGTCGTCGACAACACCTTCGCGACGCCGATGCTGCAGCGCCCGCTCGAGCTCGGCGCGGACGTGGTCGTGCACTCGACGACGAAGTACCTGAACGGCCACAGCGACGCGGTCGGCGGCGTGCTCATCACCTCGGACGACGCGCTCGCCGAGCGCCTGCGCTTTCTGCAGAACGCGATGGGCGCGGTCCCCTCGCCCTTCGACAGCTACCTCGTCCTGCGCGGCGTCAAGACGCTGCCGATCCGCATGGAGCGCCACTGCCGCTCGGCCGCATCGATCGCGCGCTGGCTCGAGGCGCAGCCGGGGGTCGAGCGGGTCTACTACCCGGGCCTCCCCTCGCACCCGCAGAGCGCGCTCGCGAGCGCGCAGATGAGCGCCCCCGGCGGGATGATCTCGTTCGTCGTGAAGGGCGGCCTCTCCGCGGCGACCGCGCTCCTGCGCACGGTGAAGGTCTTCGTGTGCGCGGAGAGCCTCGGCGGCGTCGAGTCGCTCATCGAGCACCCCGCGATCATGACCCACGGCTCGGTGCCCAAGGAGGCGCGCGCGGCGCTCGGGATCGCCGACGGCCTGATCCGCATCTCGGTGGGCCTCGAGGCCGAGGACGATCTGCGCGCGGATCTGGCCGCCGCCCTCGACGCGGCGCGCAGCGTGTAGCCCCTCCCGGTAACTGGACGGGCGCGGTGGGCCGTTGCTAGCCTGCCGCACATTGCGGGTCATGAAGGCTCGCGGGGAGAGCGCGGATGCTTCGAATCGTCCTTTCGACCATGGGCCTCGTCCTTCTGCTCGGGCTCGCCGGGTGCGGCGACCCGAACGCCGGCGCCCTCTATGCGGACATTCAGTACGCGACCCGCTGCGAGATGACGCTCGGCTGCTCGGGCGTGGTGGACCACGACATCTGCGGGTTCAACCGGAGCGACCCCTGCGTGGAGGGCGCGCCGGAGCCGAGCCTGAGCTGCAGCGCGACGGAGGCCGACGGCACCCGCTCGCTCCGCTTCAGCGCGAGTCAGGGCAGCGGGTTCTCGATCTCGGTGAGCGGCCTCGTCGTCCCCACCAACGGCGGCTCCGCGATGGGCAGCTCCTGCCGGGTCACCGTGCTGGAGGGCGCGAACACCTACCAAGGCAGCTGCGGCGGCTCGCCGCCGAGCGAGGCCCAGCCCTGCCAGATCAGCGACGTCGTGTTCATCGACGACGAGGGCAACCCCACGTTCGAGGCGCGCGTCTTCTGTCAGTTCCTCCAGAACCAGGCCAGCCCGTCGCTCGAGATCGAGGTCACGGCCGTCGGGGCCGGACCCACGCCGGCGAGCACCCCCGCGCGCTTCCGCTTCGCGAACTGCAGCGGCCTGACGTGCACCGCCGACACCTGCGCGTCCCTGTGATCCGGGGGCAGCTGTGAGCCGGGGGCAGCTGTGAGCCGAGGGCAGCGCCTCACTTGAGGGGGCGCTGCACGTGCTCCTTGCCGTCGAAGCGCAGCATCGTCGGCTTGTTCTCGACCTTCGTGTGGACCTCGACCGGCCGGCGCCAGACCCGGGCGAGGGACTTCATCACGTCGCGCGCCCAGTCGATGCGCAGGTCCGCGCCCTGGTGATCGTGCCAGAGCAGGAGCTCGCCGCGGTTGCCGTGGTTCTTGTCCATCACGTAGATGAACGGCTGCCCCGCGTTGGTCAGGCTGAAGAGCAGCTTCTCCTTCACGGCCTGGAACTGCCGCGTCTCGATCTCGTAGCGATCGTTCCGCTGGTTGTAGCCGAAGGTGTAGAGCTTCTGCTCCGCCACGAAGTCCGGCGTCAGGAACTCGTCGATGAACGTGACGTCGTTGTAGAGCGAGCGGACCTCGAAGATCTTCTTGCGCCCGAGCCCCGTGCGGCGATCCCAGCTGCGCCTCGCCTCGAGGCTGTCGCAGTCCTCCCACTCCTTGCCGAACTGGCCCTTGTCCCAGCGCTCCTCCACGTGTCGGAAGAGCTCGACGCCGAGCTTGTACGGGTTCAGGCGGCCCGATCCGGTCTCCATCACGGACGCGTTGCGCTCCGCGTAGTCGATGATCTCGCTGTCGTCCGCGACCTTCTCGGTCATCATCCGTGAGTGCCAGAAGGAGGCCCAGCCCTCGTTCATGATCTTCGTCTGCATCTGAGGCCAGAAGTAGTAGGCCTCACGACGGATCACCTCGAGCACGTCGCGCTCCCAGCGCTCGAGCGGCGCGTGGTCGAGGAGGAAGCCCAGGACGTCGCGGTCCGGGTTCTCGGGCGTCTTCTTCGCCTTCTCCCGCTCCGCCTCCGCCTTCTCCCGCTGGGAGTCGATGAACTCCTGCGGGTTGATGTAGTCCTCCATGTAGTCGCGATCGACGCGCAGGAGCGAGACCTCGAGCGCCTCCTCGTCGGGCTCGCCCTCCTCGGACTTGATCTGGCTCTTGGGCGGCAGGAAGGGCTTCTGCGGATCGATGAGGTTCTCGAGGCTGAGGCAGGAGTCGACGAACTCCTCCACGACGTCGATGCCGACGCGGTTGGCCCAGCGCCGCACGACCGCGCCGTGGTTCGCCATGGTGTCGATCCACTTGCGGATCGGCTCGCCGGTCCGCGGGTCCACGCCCGGGTTCGTCACGCGGAAGGCGAAGTTGTTCTTGAAGAAGTCCACGTGCCCATACACGTGGGTCATCACGAGCTTCTGATCGACGATGCTGTTGCCCTCGAGCAGATAGGCGACGGCGGGGTTGTTGTTGATCACCATCTCGTAGATGCGCGAGAGGCCGTACTCGCTGCTCTTGCTGAGCTGCTCGTACTCCATCCCGAAGCGCCAGTGCGGGTAGCGCACGGGGAAGCCGCCGTACGAGGCGAGCTCGCTCATCTGGTCGTACGCGACGACCTCGAAGATGGTGGGGAAGACGTCGAGGCCGTACCCCTTCGCGACCTCGTCGACGCGAGCCTGGATGTCGCGCAGGTAGCGGGGGAGCGCGGTGGGGAGCCGGTACTTACCCATACCTCTACTTGCCCTTGCCGAGGAAGTCGCGGATCGAGCCGACGATGGCGTCACGATCGCGGATCTCGCTGGTGATCAATCGGTCGTCGTCCTTCAGGTGCTCGCGCAGATCCTTGATGAACTGCCCCGAGCCGTAGGGGCTCTCGACCTGCCCGTAGCAGAACACGTTGGAGGCAGGCAGCAGCTTCTTCCGCATGAGCTCGATGCAGAGGAGCGTGTCGTCCACGCTCCAGTTGTCGCCGTCGGAGAAGTGGAAGGGGTAGATGTTCCACTCGGTCGGCGGGTAGTCGTCCTCGATCATCTGGACGGCGAGCTTGTAGGCGCTCGAGATCATCGTCCCGCCCGACTCGCGCGTGCGGAAGAACGTGTCGCGGTCGACCTCGCGCGCCACGGCGTCGTGGATGATGAAGCGGGTCTCGACGCCCTTGTACTGGCGCTGCAGCCACGCATCGAGCCAGAACGACTCGATCCGCACGATCTCCTTCTGCTCGTCGCCCATCGAGCCGGAGACGTCCATCATGTAGAGGATGACCGCGTTGGCGACCGGCTCCTCCTCGGTCTTCCACGACCGATAGCGCATGTCGTCGCGCATCGGGATCACGATCGGGTTCTTCGGGTCGTACTTGCCCATCGTGATCTGGCGCTTGAGCGCGGCCTTGTAGCTGCGCTTGAAGTGCCGGAGCGAGTTGGGCCCGACCCGCCGGATCCCGACGTAGCGATCCTTCTGGTCGACGATCTTGCTCTTGCCGCGGTGCTCGATGTTCGGCAGCTCGAGCTCCTCGCCGAGGATCTCGGCGAGCTCGTCGAGCGTCACGTCGACCTCGAGGACGTGCTGGCCGGGGTCCTTGCCGGCCTGCCCCTGCCCGCCCTGACCCTGCTGCTGCTCACCGCCGAGCGGATCGCCCTCCTCGCCGTCTCCCTGCCCGACGCCCCCCTTCTGCTTGTCTCCGTAGCGCAGCTTGGGGATGTCGATCTGCGGGATGGGGATGGACCCGACGTCCTTCCCCTGCTTCCCGATCAGCTCTCCCTGCGAGATGTAGTGGCGGAGGTTCTTCCGAATACGACCACGGACGATCTGCTTGAACCGCCCGTGGTCCTGGTCGATGCGGAGGGACACGCCCCTAGTCTATAGGCGCGGTCGGGGCCTGGCTATGGCGGCGGGCTACTTCTTCACGTCGCCGCGCGCGAAGATGCTCGCGACGTAGCTCAGCACGTCGTTCGCGGAGGCCTCGTTGTACCCGTAGTGCTTGATGAGGCGCCCCTTGATGATGTCGATCTTGTCCTGCGTGTCCTTGTCGATGACGTTCGAGACGAAGCTCGAGAGCTTGATCGAGTCCTTCTGATCCTCGAAGAGCTTCATCTCGAGCGCGCGGCGCAGGCGGTCGTTCGTGTCGTAGCTGAACTTCTTCCCCTCGATCGCGAGCGCGCCGATGTAGTTCATGATCTCACGCCGGAAGTCGTCCTTGCGGCTGTCGGGGATGTCGATCTTCTCTTCGATGGAGCGCATCAGCCGCTCATCCGGCTCCTCGTCGCGGCCGGTGTAGCGGTTCTTGACCTTCTCCTTCAGCGTGTAGGCGCGGACGTTGTCGATGTAGTTGGCGCTCAGCCGCGCGATCGCCTCCTCGTCGGCGCTGATCGCTCGCTGCACCTCGTTCTTCACGATCTCTTCGTACTCGCCCTTCACCACGCCGATGAGCTCTTGGTAGTGCTTGCGCTGGTCCTCGTTCGCGATGAGCGAGTGCTGCGCGAGGCCCTTCTCGAGCTCGTTCAACACCATGAACGGGTTGATGTAGCCCTCGACTCCGTCGCGCACGAGCGCGTTCGAGACCTTGTCCTGGATGTAGCGCGGGCTGATCCCGTCGAGGCCCTCGCGGACGGCCTCCTTGCGGAGCTCCTTCACGTTGTCCTGCGTGAAGCCGGGCAGGGTGCGCCCGTCGTAGAGCTTCATCTTCTGCAGGATCGAGAGCTGGTGCTTCTTCGGCTCGTCGAGCCGCGTGAGCGCCGCCCACATCGCCGCGACCTCGAAGGTGTGCGGCGCCACGTGCTTGCCGCGCAGCCGGTCGGAGTTGAACTCCTTGCGGTAGATCTTCACCTCCTCGCTCATCTTCGTGATGTACGGGATGTCGATCTTGATCGTCCGGTCGCGCAGCGCCTCCATGAACTCGTTGTTCAGGAGCTTCTTGTACTCGGCCTCGTTGGTGTGGCCGATGATCACCTCGTCGATGTCCGTCTGCGCGAACTTCTTCGGCTTGATCTTGCGCTCCTGCGTCGCGCCGAGCAGATCGTACAAGAACGCGACGTCGAGCTTCAGGATCTCGACGAACTCCACGATGCCGCGGTTGGCGATGTTGAACTCGCCGTCGAAGTTGAACGCGCGCGGATCGGAGTCCGAGCCGTACTCGGCGATCTTCCGGTAGTTGATGTCGCCGGTGAGCTCGGTCGAGTCCTGGTTCTTCTCGTCCTTCGGCTGGAAGGTGCCGATGCCGACGCGGTCCTTCTCGCTCAGCAGGAGCCGCCGGACGCGGATGTGGTTGCCGACGACCTTGGACCAGTCGCCCTCGTAGCGCTCCATCAGGTTGTTGAAGATGAAGCGCGACGCGGGGTTGAGCGTGCCGCTCGTCGTCACCTTGTGCCGCTCGCTGCCGAGCGAGAGGTCGTCGATCGCGCGCTGCCGCCACTCCTGCGGGATCAGCTTGAGCGGCTCCTCGTTCATCGGGCAGGGGAACTCGTCGTCGCCCGCCGCGAGGCCGGTGTCCTTCAGGTTCACCCACCGGTAGGTGTAGAGGGCGCCCTCCACCGTCCGCGAGTAGTGCTCGAGGCCCTTCTTCAGGAGGCGGGCGATCGTGCTCTTGCTCGAGCCCACCGGGCCGTGCAGCAGGATGATGCGCTTCTCGGGGCCATACCCGAGCGCCGCCGCGTGCAGCACGTTGACGAGGCGCATCAGCGGGATGTCGAGCCCGAAGATCGCGTCGACCCCTCCGTCGATCGGGTCCGTGAAGAAGGGGTAGCGGATCAGCCGCTTCTTGTTGTCGATGTACTCCTCTTCGCCGTAGCTGACGATCATGTCGTACAGCCGCTGGTAGGCGTTGCGGGTCACCTCGGGCCGCGTCTTGACGATGTCGAGGTAGTCCTCGAACGAGCCCTCCCAGTGCAGGTTCCGGTACTCGTCGTAGTTCTGGAAGGAGGCGATCCTGGAGATCAGGGGGCTGTCGGTGGCCGGCATGAATCCTCCCGGCCGCTGTCCCAGCGCGGCCGTGCTCGGTAGCGTAACATCGCTCGCGCCCGCACGCCTCTACCCGGAGGCAACCGAGCAGAGCGGCGCTGTGCCTGCTACGTTCGTGGAGGTCGATGCACGAGCCGCCGCAGAAGCCGCCACCGGCGCGAGCGATCTCTCCCGCGCTGCGCGAGGCGGATGCGCACATGAGGCGGGTCGCCGACGTCGCGCGGCTCCTCCCGGCGCTCACCGCCACCAACGCGGTCGAGGAGCGGGCGCGGCTGGTCGCCGAGGTGGGCCGCGGCGGCGCGCCCTCGCCGCGCTGGGAGCTCAAGAAGCGGCGCGTCGATCCGGACC
>JAEZBP010000606.1 GCA_023427125.1 Pseudomonadota bacterium
GCTCGTCGGTGAGCGCGGCCGCGAGCACCTCACGCTACTCGTCCGTGCCCGCGAGCTCGAGGGCCAGGAAGAGCGCGGAGTGAGCGGCCTCGTCGATCGCGCCGTCTCGGAGCTCGGCGTGGAGGAGCGCGCTCCCCTCCGGGTGCACGCGGAGCCACTCGGCCAGGAAGCGCGCCGCGGGGTAGACGCCGCCGCGGCCGCCGGCGCGAAAGTGCTCGAGGAAGCGGGCCTTCGCCGCGTCGAGGTCGAGCGCTCGGAGGGCCGGGTCCGAGGCGCGCGGCAGCCCGTCGTGATCGCTCGAGAGCGCGTCCGCGAAGTCCGCGTCCGAGAGCGAGAGCGAGTCCGCGATCGCGACCGAGCGCCCCTCCTCGCGAGCGAGGCGGAAGCGGTGGACGAAGCCCTGCGGCGCCTCGCCCGGGAGGTGGAAGCGGACGCGCTCCGTGCCCTCGACGTGCTCGAGCCAGCTCGGGCGCGCGGGGTCGAAGCGGGCCTCGGCCCGCGCGCCGAGGAGCTGCACGTCGAGGCCCATGCGCCGCGCCTCCTCGTCGAGCCGATAGCGAGGCTTGCTCCGCACGATCACACGGGTCGCTCCGCTGCCGGACCTCGCGCGGTAGAGGGCCGTGTAGGCGCCGACGCCGTCGCGCTGCTCGGCCTGCCAGCGCGTCGCGCCGTCCTCGGGCAGGACGACCTCGTAGCTCGCGAGCAGCGTGGTCACGAGGCGGCGGCTCGCCGCGCTCCAGCGGGGCGAGAAGCCCAGGCCCGTGAAGCGGCAGCTCGCGTCGGCCCGCACGTAGAAGGGGCCGTCCATGAGCTCCGCGGCGCTCACCCGCTCTCGCGAGAGGGCTTGCTCGAGCACGACCGACTCGAGCGAGGCGCGCAGGAGCGCGGGCTCTCCGTCGCGCGCCTCCTCGACGACGATCCAGCTCAGCCGACCTTGGAGGCGATCCTCGGCCGGCTCGGCGCCGGGCGCCTCGAGGCGCGCGCTCGACTCGAAGACGAAGCTCGCCGTCTCCTCGGCGCGCAGGCGACACTGCGCGGCCTCGCGAGGTCCGTCGTCCGCCGACGGCGCCGCCGCGGCGGTGCTCTCGCTCTCGGGCCAGGCGAAGAGCGAGAGCACGCCGAGCCCGAGGCCGGCCGCGATGCCGACTGCGATGCCGACTGCGGAGCGCAGCGGCGTGACGGTAGGCCGCCAGCTGCGGCCGTTCGCAGGTGTCGGGATGTCGTCGCGCAGCGCAGCGACCAAGCCGATCTTGCGGCCGCTCACTCGAGCACCTCGAAGCCGTCCATCGAGCGATCGAGCAGGGTCTGGGTGAAGCGCCGCGAGCTGAAGCTGAAGAGGTTCACGCGCAGCGATCGGCTGAAGCGACGGATCCCGACGCGGCCCACGATCGCGACGCTGCCGTTGATGAGCTGCATCTCGAGCTGCCAGTTGGCGTTGCCGAGCACCATCAGCCCGCCGTCGTCGCGGACACCCCACATGAGCGAGGCCTCGAGCGGGAAGTCGGTGTCGACGAGGTTGAGGTTGGCGACGACCCCCGCCTTGACGATGCGGAGGTCGATGCCGCCCTCGATCGCCGCCGTGAAGTTGAACCCGGGCGTCACGGTGCGCGACATCGCGCCGCAGAGCGAGGCGCGCTCCGAGGTCGGGAGCAGCGCCGCGCACTGTCCGGCGTCGCTCGAGAGCGTCATGCGATCCTCGGTCGCGAAGCGCACCTCGCCGCCGAGCCGGAACGAGAAGCCGACGCGCACCGGGCCGAAGCCGAAGCCGAGCCCGGGGAACGAGAAGGACTTGGCCGCCGAGAACTCCTCCTCGCGGGCGAGGTTCGGATCGCTCTCGGAGACGCTGTAGATCCGCTGGTTGAACGCGTCGACGGCGATCTCGTAGCCGCTCTCCGCGCTGTCCCGGCTGAGCGTCGCCTGGCCCACCGCGCGCGCGACGGTGACCGAGAACGAGCGGCCGAGCTTCCCCTCGATCTCGACCTCGCCTTCGACGCGGCTGAACGCGCCGGAGCCGTCGAGCCGGTTCTGGGTGGTGAGCCGAGCTCCGAGGCCCAAGCGGTTCGGGTTGCCGAGCTCGCGGGTGAGCTCCTCGTCGAACGTGAAGGAGGTCGCGGAGGTCGCGCTCGGGGTCTCTCGCACGAGCACGATCGGGATCGTTCGGCAGTCGCTGATGTCGGCCTCGCCCTCGTTGCCCCGCTGCGTGAACTCCGCCGTGAAGCACGAACGCAGCGTGAAGTCGCCGGCGTCGGCCCAGAGGCCGCCCACGTCGAGCGCGGCGCGGGTGTCGCCCTCGGCGAAGAGCTCGTGGGCGAAGGTGTTGGCGGTGCCGGCCAGCAGCGAGTCGACGACGACCTCGCTCACCCGATCGGCGACGGACTCGGAGCTCGGATCGCCGATGGTCAGCGGGAGCCAGGTCTCGGCGTCCGCCGAGAGCTCGTAGCGCAGGGTGGCGCGGCCCGGCATCGCGGTGAGCGACTCGAGCTCGGCCGGGTCGAGGCCGAACTGGAGGTCCTCGGTGATGCCGGGGGCGATCGCCTCGAGATCGGGCGGCACCTGATCGGGCGCCAGCCCCGTGACGTAGGGATCGCGGCCGTTGACCACGAGGGGCGACTCCACGACGAGGCTCGGCGCGAGATCCTCCTCGGGAGCGCCGGCGTGGGGGAGGATCGCCACCGACGAGGCCGGCTCCAGGCCGGCGTAGCGGATGTCGATCAGGGTCTCGCTTCCCTCGGTCGGCGTGGGCTGGATGTCGATCGCGTAGACGCAGCCGAGGCCGAGGTCGGTCGCCGCCGGATCGGCGACGCTCCGGCACGCCTGGTTGAGCGCCGCGTCCCGCGCGGCCTCGGTGAACGCGACGGAGGGGTAGTCGATGCCCGTCTCCGCCTCCTCGCCGCCGTCGAACTCGACCCGCAGGTTCACCTCCGCGCCGACCAGCGCCTCGCAGAGGGTGGTGGGCCAGATGAAGGCGTTGAAGAGCTGCTCCTCCCCGTCGCCGGTCAGCGTGAGATCGAGCGCGTTGGATCCGCACTCGATGGGGTTCTCGGGATCGGCCGGGTTGGCCTCGATGAAGCTGAAGCTGACGGCGACGTTGCGGCTCGCCGGGGCGCTGGGATCGGGGCTCGTCGCCGTGATGCCGAATTCCACGGGCACCCTGTTGTTGACGAAGACGGGCTCGCTCAGGTCGTAGCGGACGTTCAGGTACGTCAGCCGAACGCTGGCGAGGCACCCGCCGTTCTCGTCGTCGCCGCCGCACGTGGCGGTGTCGGCGCCACATGCGCTGGCGAGACAGAGGATCGCGCCGACCGTCGCGCGTGCGAGCGGTCCGGGGTTCCTGCGGGGGCGAGTGCTCATCGTCGGCTCCTTTCCGGGAGGTGGGATGTCCACCATTCGCGCCCGGAGGAGCCCTCGCGAG
>JAEZBP010000609.1 GCA_023427125.1 Pseudomonadota bacterium
GGGTGCGCGCCGGGGCGCCCCGCTCGCGCAGCGCGGCCGCCAGCTCCGACGCGAGCACCGAGGCGCGCGCACCGACGACGCAGACCAGCGTGCCGGGCCACGTCAGACGCGCCTCGATCACGGGCAGAGCGGGGCGGGCGAGCGAGCGCCTCAAGGCCTCAGCTCGGTCGCTCCACCGCGAGGCCGTCGGCCTCCCAGTGGAGGAAGCCGCCCTCGAGGAAGCCCACGTCGACGCCGGCGCCGCGCAGCTTCTCCGCGGCCTCCTTCGCGTCTTCGGTGGTGCGCCCATAGAGCACGCGCAGCCGCCCGTCGCGCGGCGAGAGCTCGGCGGCCTTGGTCTCGAGATCGTCCTTGGCCACGTGGACCGCGCCCGGGATCCGGGTGCGCCCGTACGAGCGCTCGTCGCGGATGTCGACCGGCAGCGCGCGCCGCTGCGCGAGGAGCTGCGCGAGCTCCGCCGGCTTCACCTCCGCGGCGTTGGCCGGGAGGAAGGGCTTGACCATCTCGAGGATCGCGTCCTTCGGGAGCAGGCCCGCCTGCCCGCCGGCGACCTGCCCGCCGGCCATCACCACCAGCATCGGGATCGACTGGATGCGGAACGCGCCCGCGATCCGCGGGCTGCGATCGATGTCGATCTTCACGACCTTGAGCTTGCCCTCGAGCTCGCGCGCGACCTCGTCGATGATCGGCGCCATCTGCTTGCAGGGCTGGCACCAGTCCGCGACGAAGTCGATGAGGACCGGCAGCTCGGCCTCCATGACCTCGCGCTCGAAGGTGGCGTCGGTGACGTTCAGTACGGCCATGGGCCGGGGTTTAACCATTCGGCCTGCGGCAAACAAGGACAGCTTCTAGCGGGCGCCGTATCGCGTGGGGCCGGGGAGCCTTCCGTCCTCGAGCGCGGTCCGCCAGACGAGGCGATCGCGGGTGCCGGGGGTGGTCCAGATGCGCAGGTCGGGATCGATGATCACCGCCTCCGGGTGGCCGGGGATGCGCGCGAGCATCTCGAGCGCGCGCTCGGGGCCGAGGACGAAGACCGCCGTCGAGAGCGCGTCGGCGCGCATGCTGTCGGCCGCGAGGACGGTCACCTGCACCGAGCGGGTGGCCGGCAGGCCGGTGTCGGTGTCGATGATGTGGTGCCAGTGGCGGCCGCGATCGTCGAGGAAGGCGTGCTCGTAGTCGCCGCTGGTCGAGATCGAGCCGGCGGTCGCCTCGAGGAACGCGATGTACGTCTCGGGATCGCGCGGGTGCTGGATGCCGACGCGCCAGGGCCGGTCGCCGCGCATGCCGTGGACCGAGACCTGCCCGCCGCCGAAGATCATGTAGCTCGTGGCGCCGCCCGCCTCGAGGATCGCGCCGGCGCGATCCATGGCGTAGCCCTTGGCGATGCCGCCGGCGCCGATCGCCATCCCGGCGGTCGCGAGCTGCACCGTGGAAGCCTCGGCGTCGACCCGGACGCGCTCGTAGTCGACCAGCGGCAGGCGCGCGCGCACGTCGGCGAGCGGAGGAACGATCCGCTCGCCGGGCTGGAAGGTGTAGAGCCCGCGCAGGGCGGCCCACGAGAGATCGAAGGCCCCCTCGCTCCAGCGCGAGACCTCGAGGCCGGCCGAGACCACCGCCAGCGTGTCGCGCCCGACCGTCACCGGCGCCCGCCCGGCGCGCGCGTTGATCGCCGACATCTCGCTGTCGGGCCGCCACTCGCTGAGCACGTCCTCGAGCCGGCCGATCTCGTCGAGCGCGTGCTCGAGCAGCGGCCCCGCCTGCCGCTCGGGCATCCCGGCGATCGTGAGCGTGAAGACCGTGCCCATGATCGGCCGGCTGCGGCGCACCAGCTCGACCTCCTCGGCGCTCGCCGCCGGCGGCTCGACTGGCTCCGCGATCGGCTGCGATCGCGGAGCCCTCGACGCCGGCTCGCTCGCCTCGCCGGAGCAGGCGATCAGGGCGAAGGCGAGGGCGGCGATCGAGGAGGCGCGCACCGGCCCGGTCTATTCCGCCCCCGCCGCCCGCGCCACCTTATCCTCCGCGCGTCTGCGCTCCGCACAGGCCGCGCTTCGCGCACGTCCTTGGGGTTTCGAGTTGCCGGACCGGCTCGCCGAGCATCGCGTCGGCCGGTTCAGCGGGCCCTCAGATCGCGCGGAGGAAGTTCTCGGCGGCGAGGATGTTGCGGCGGCGCAGGGGCTCCGGCGCGCGCTCGATCAGCAGCGAGCGGAGCGGCTCCCGGCGAGCGGGGAGGAGGTCGAACGTCTCCGGCATCGCCCCGACCGCGAGCGCCCAACTCGGTGGCGCCACGTTCTGATAGCCAGCCAGCAGCTCTGCGAGAGCAGCCGCCATGATGAGCACCCTCTCGCCGTGCGAGGGATGCGGACGAGGCACACCCGTGATGGGAACGCGAACGAGCTCCTGCGAGAGCGCGCGGGCGGACAGGTCGTCGCGTGCGAGCACGGCCTCGGCCAGCTGTTCAATCGTCGCCATGGAGGTCTTCCCAGATTTCCTCGAAAGCATAACAGGCCTTCAGATCGGCGACCTGCACGTACTGCTCCACACGGGCCCAGACCTCCTCCTTCGACCCATCGAGGTCGCGCATCAGCGTGAGCGCATCCGCACGATCCGTGGCGTCCCGCAGCGCACTGAGCTTCGTGGCGAGCATCTGCTCCACTGTGGCGGAGACGACCTCTACGCCCGGCGCGTGGAGGAGCGTCTCGTCCTCGGGCGGCGCTTCGCCGATGTATCCCTTGACCCCGTCGTTCAGCCAGTCCGCTTCCCAGCCCAGCTCCTCGGCGACGGCGGTGGCCAGCTCTCGGACCACCGCGGTCCGCTTGGGCTCGACGAACACCGCGTCCACGTCCTTCGTGGACAGCCGGGCACCGTAGCGGAGCACCATGACGGCACCTCCGGCTGCAACCAGCTTCACGTGCGTCCCTCGCTCCTGGGCAAGCTCTCCGAGTCGTCTAAGAGCGCGCGCGATGTCCTCGCGGGTGAGTAGCTCCACGTAGGCCATGGTGCGCGGCCGAACCAACCGCCGCAAACCACGGAGCCGCGCGCCGGACCCTCAGCGGCGGCCCCAGCGCCTGCGGAGGAACCACTCGCCGGCGAAGACCGCGACCAGCAGCGCGAAGGCCCCGCCGCCGCCGAAGGGCTCGTGCGAGACGATGCCGAGCGAGCGGGTGAGGGTGGTGTCGAGGTCGGCGAGCGCCGGCGCGTCCTGGGGGCTCGGATAGAACGTGCCGCCCGTCGCCTCCGACAGGGCGCGCAACAGCGCGGGGTTCGCGCGGGGATCGGCGAGCTCGTCGCCGCCCGCCTCGATCACGAGCCACTCCTCGGCGAGCGCCTCGGTCGCGCCCGCGAGCCGCGCCTCGATGCGGTAGGCGCCCTCGTCGGCGGGCAGCGCGAGCTCGGCCTCGACGCGGCCCTCGCGAT
>JAEZBP010000624.1 GCA_023427125.1 Pseudomonadota bacterium
CGCGGACGCGCTCCTCGAGGCGCTGTGTCGAGGGGGCGGCGACCGCGATGGCGACGGCTGGCCCGACGACCTCGAGGTCTTCCTCGGGACGAGCGCCGCGGCGGCCGACACCGACGGCGACGGGATCGACGATCCTGCCGATCGGTGCCCGCTCTTGGCGGCGGACGAGACCACCGCCCGCACCTCGGCGCTGAGGGGCGGCGTGGCGCTGCTCGCCACCGACGCGCCCGCCATCATCGCAGTCTCTCCGGGGCAGCCCCGCGTGTGCTTTCTGGAGCTCCGTGGAATTCAGCTCCACGGTCGAGCGGGCCCATGGGAGTACGCGACGCTCGCGTTCATGAACACCGAGCACATCCCGGAGCACCCGGAGGAAGGGGACCAGGCGACCTTCACGATACGCCTGGGCGGAGCGCTGTCCGGCTGCGCCATGCAGGTCGTCGTCCGGTACGAGGCGGGCGCATGGCGGGGTGTGCGCGCCGAGCCCTCCCTCTGCGCTTAGTAGCGCGCCGCTCAGGAGCCCCGACGCGCTACCGCCCCGGTGGTCGCGGGGAGCGTCGTCCGACATGGGGCGGGGTCACAGTCTTCCGAGCACCTCGGACGGATCTCGGGCGAGCGCCCGAGAGTTTGTCCGCGGTGCTCGGCTCGGGCCTTACCGATCATCGGCGGGCCGATCATTCGCACAGATCAGCCCGTTCGATGCTGGGAGATTCGGGCCTCCGGACGGAGGTGTCCAGCACTCCAGACACGAGGCGGTCCTCCCTCGCATGGCGGCGCTGGCACGCGCGTCGCAAGAGCGGCGCGTGCGAGGACAGCTCGCGAGGAGCCCCGAGATGTCGATGCATCTGGACGATGGTGATGACTCGATCACGAAGGCACGGCCTTGATCGCCACCCGCATGGCACGAGCGTGCGCGCTCACCGCGCTCCTGATCGCGGTGGCGCCTGCGAGCGGACAGGCAGTGTCGGTCGCGAGCTTCGAGGGTCGCTATGTCTTCGTGGGAGGAGACGCCGAGCGGCAGCAGCTCGACCGCGCCATCGACGGAGTCGTGAGTCGACTCGCCCTGCTCTTGCGCGAGGTCGCGCGCGGAGAGATCCGTCGCAACATCCAGCCGGAGCCGCGCATCGCCATCGACGTCACCGATGACGCGCACGTACGGCTCACGCTCGGTGCGTGGGGTCCGCTCGACGTTCGCTTGGACGGGCTCGAGCAGCGCGTCCGTGGTCCCGACGGAAGCGCTACGCGTCTCGCCGTGCACTATCGCGGGGGCCGAATCGAGACGCGCCAGGCATCGTCGCGCGGTCGCCGCGAGAACTGGCTGAGCCTGAGCCCGGACGGCAGGTACCTGTTCCTCCAGTCGCGCGTCGGCGCGCCCCAGCTCCCGGAGGAGATCCGCTACACGCTCACGTATCGGCGCGAGCCATGACCAACGATTGAACTAAGGATACTTCTGAATGACTGTGAGCCAGAGTCTCGTCGAACTGCGACCTGGACGCCGGAGCGGAGCGCTCGTCGGCATCGCCACCCTGCTCCTCGCCGCTTCGATCGCGCTTGCGCAGAACCCAGCGGAGCCGGATCACGAATTCCAGAGGCTCTTCGGCGGCTACACGCTCGACGAGCCGATCCCGGAGGTCGACGCGCGCATCCGCGCGTCCATCGAGCGCAGCACCGAGCCCATGAACGTGATCATGCGTGCCATGGCGCGCGGGCGGCTCCGCGAGAACAACCCGATCATCCGTCGCTTGCGGATCGGCGTGCGCGGTCAGGACGTCGCGGTCAGCACGAACGGCCAAACGATCGCGGCGCCCGCGAGCGGCGCGCGCCGAGCGATGGAGCTCCCCGGCGGCGACGTCGAGGCCTCGTACGCGTTCGCCGACGGTCGGCTCCATCAGATCCTCGACTACGGCGAGGGCACGCGCCGGAACACGTTCGCGCTCGAGCCCGACGGCCGTCTCGTGATGACCTCCTCGCTGAGCGCCGGGATGCTCCCGCAGCCAATCACGTACCAGCTGCGGTTCCGTCGCACGGGACCGTAGCCACGCGATCAAGGGATCCGAACGGCCGTCCGAGGTGCTCGGCGCCTCTTCGTCCGCGGCCACCCGACGCCCGATGCTCGGGCCGCGAGCGTCCGCCGAGCGGCGTTGCCCGTGCGCCATCACCGCCGTACGGTCGGCCTACCGATGACGACACCGACGCCAGTGCCCTTCGAGGAGTGGACGGACAGCGACGGGGCGCCGGGCCATCTCCACGGCACGAAGGCCGACCTGAAGCCCGGCGACCTGATCACGCCGGGTCGCCCCTCGAACTACGGCGAGAGAAGGGACGCGGCGGTCGTGTACCTGACCGGGACGCTGGATGCCGCGACGTGGGGCGCCGAGCTGGCCGTCGGCGACGGGAAGGGGCGCATCTACATCGTCGAGCCCACGGGGCCGATCGAGGATGATCCGAACCTCACCGACAAGCGCTTCCCGGGCAACCCGACGCGGTCGTACCGCACGCGCGCCCCGCTCCGGGTCATCGGCGAGATCACGGACTGGAGAGGCCACGCGCCCGAGCAGGTCCAGGCGATGAAGGAGGGGCTCGCGCGCCTCGCGGCGCAGGGCGTCGAAGCCATCGAGGACTGATCGTCGGGACCGGTCGCAGAGAGGCGGACAGCAGAGCATGGCGCAGCGCGGACCGCGTACACTGCTCGCGCGCGAGGAAGTCGATGCCGAACGTGCTGCTGGAGTCGATCGCCGGGACGATCATCGAGGTGAAGAGCGAGCGCGTCGAGTGCGCGTATCCAGGCCGCCTCGTGACGGCGTTGCTCGCGCTGCTCGCGACCGTCTGGTCGCTGGGCGTCCTCTCCATGGTGGTCGGGATCGTGCTCCATCGCGATCTCGCCATCCTCCCGGGCGTGCTGGTCGGGATGATCGCGATCACCGGAGTGCTCTTCGTCGTGCGTCATCGCATGCGAACGATGGGGCGCTTCGTCGTCGACGGAGGCGCCGGCGAGCTCCAGCGAGTCGGTCGGCGCGGCGCGGTGATCACCAGGCATCCGCTCTCCGAGGTCCGCTTCGAGCTTCGCTGGGATCCCTTTCGCCGGAGCTTCGTCCCTCACTACTGGCTCATCGCGCGCTGCCCGGGCGCTTCCTATCGGCTCGGCAAGGGCGCGAAGGACGAAGTGACCCGAGCGCGCGCGCGCCTCGAGGCGCTCCGCGAGGCATCGGTGCGCGAGGCCGCTGCGGCTCTTGGCGGAGGATCTCTCGGTGTGGCGTGACCGGCTCGACGTGATCACCGTCGGCGATCCGTGGATGAAACCTCATCATCGCCGTGATTCAGCGCCTCCGAGCTGTGGCGGAGATCCGCCCGCACGACGTGCGATCCAGATGTCGCGCAGAGCTGCTACGAGGCCGCCTTCGAGCAGTACAGCAACGTACGTAACGAGATCACCGGCCCGGTGGTGACCGCGCTCAGCATGTGCTCCGACCTCTGAGTCGTGCCTGACCGCTGGCCGCGCGGGCGAGCGGCTAGAAGCGACCGAAGATGCCGCCCGGGCCCGCTTGGAGATCGGGCTCGTCGGGATCGGGGGGCGGCCGGGGGCGAACGGCCTGGAGGATGAGCCCGACGATCCCCGCGACGATGCCGGCCACGTTGATCGCGGTGACCACGCCGAGGCCGACGCCCACGCCGAGCGGATCCTGTCCGAGCGCGTCGGTGGCCCCGGCGACGGAGACCACGAGCTGGCTCGCGGCGTAGAGGGCGAGCGAGAAGCCGAGCGCGCTCGGCGAGCCCTCGCCGTAGAAGCCGCCGAGCGTGAGGGCGGCGCCGAAGCCCGTGAGGGTGGCGCCGACGCCGTAGATCACTGCGGGATCGACGGTCTCCTGAGCGCGCGCCGAGGCGGGCGCGAAGGCGAGGACGGCGAGCAGCGGGAGGACGAAGGAGCGCATGGCGGCCGAGCGTGGCGCGGATCGCGCCGGTCGTCGATCCGATCGCTCTCTCCGCCGGTGTCGTCAGCGGCAGAGCGGGCCGGTGCACACGCTCGAGGCTTGCGCCATGCACGTGCCGTAGGTCGCGGCCTCGACCGACGTCGGGGCCTCGCCGTCGGCCGTGGGCTGATGCAAGAGCGCGACGGCGTGAGGCAGCGTCGCGCAGCTCGCGACCTGGCCGTAGTACTCGGCGAAGCCCGCCGAGCCGAGGCGAACCCTTCCCCATGGAGCCGGGGCGCGGATGGTGCCGATCAGGCGCTCGGCCCCGATGGAGGGATCGAACATCGCCAGCGACCAGGAGTCGGCGGCGACCTCGCGGAGGATCATTCGGTAGGTCACGTTCTCCCGCCACTCGAACGGCAGGCGGCAGCTGTACCCGACGCCCTCCCCTCCGAACGTCTGGCATTGAGCGCCCGGCCCCGGCGAGGCTTCGAGCGCATCCCAGATCGAGAAGATCGCCATCTTTCCGATGCGGTGGCCCGCGATGATCCCGTCGCTCTGGAGCCCGGTGTATCCGCCTTGCGTGGTCCCCTCGAAGAAGAACTGCTGCGCCCAGAAGTACTGCGATCCCGCCACCGGCTCGTCGATGACGGTGAACGGGTAGATCATCTCCGTGGCCGTCGCGCGGGCGAACGCGGCGTGGGTGTCGGCCATGCCACCGGGAGTGAGGCCGGTCCCCGGCGCTCCGGTGGGCACGCCCGTCTCCATCCGAACGACGGCCCCTTCCGTGCACACACCGCAGTCGGCGCAGCAGCTCGTCGCGTCTTCGTCGAGCGCGCAGAGCGCGTCACCGCAGATCGATCCGGCGTCGACTCCGGCGTCGACTCCGGCGTCCGGCGATCCCGCGTCGTCCGCGCCGCCGCCATCGTGAGGCGCCGCCGCGTCGCGCGGCCCGGCGTCCGAGCCCGGCGCATGCGCGTCGGCCGGCCCTCCGTCCGGATTGTGGTCGTCCGAGCAGGCGGCGGCGAGGAGGAGCATGAGCACGATGATCGAGCGCATGACGCGAGTGTGCCGAGGTGCGTGGAGCGCAGGCAAGCGCGTCACGGCCGTGAGGCTCTCGCGAGGCGCGCGCCCGCGAGCGTGAGACCGAAGAGGGCCAGCGCGATCGCGATCGCGACGCTGCCCCATCGGCGCAGCGCGTCGCCCCACGCGAGGTCGCCCGCCACGCGCGCCGCGAGGCCGAGGTGCAGCACGGCCAGGGGCGCGTAGAGCGCCGGCGTGAACGGGACCTTCACCCGCGCGACCGCGGGCAGGATGATCGGCGCGTGGGCGAAGACCATCGAGAGGACGTAGCCCACGAAGACGCTGTGCAGCGCCGCGTCGTAGAGCGGGCCCGCCGCCGGAAGGCCGACGGC
>JAEZBP010000671.1 GCA_023427125.1 Pseudomonadota bacterium
GCCCTGGGTGGTGCCGTCGGTCGGCCCCGCCTCGGCCTGCGCGCGGCGCGCCGACGCGGGATCGCCGCCGAAGACGGCCGGCATCGACGCCTCCCACTCGGTGTCGAGGCGCACGCGCTCGAAGCGATGCTGGTGGGTGGTGGTCTGCGCGGCCTCGAGCGTGTCGCAGAGCTGCTCGAGGTAGCAGTAGCGGCAGCGATCGGGCGCGCGGCAGTCGAGCGGCGTGCCCGTGTCGAGCTGGCGCGCGAGCTCCTCTTTGCGGCCGCGCACCTCGTCGTTGAGCTTGTAGGGATCCTGGATGAGGTGCTCGAAGCCCTCGAGGTGCGGCGGCGGGAAGCGATTGAGCCAGACGTGCACGTCGGGTCGCGTGGAGAACTCGAGCGCCGCGCGGATCGAGCCGGCCGCCTCCTCGAGGTCGTAGAAGAGCGTGTCGCGGCCTTCGGTGAACGCGCGGCCGAAGGGCACGACCTGCAGGAGATCGAACTCGCGCACGCCCCAGCCGTAGAAGGTCTCGAGCATCTCCGGCAGGACCTTCACGTTGCCGCGGTTGATGACGATGTCGACGTTCACGATCGCCCGGCCGTCGTCGAGCGCGCGGCGCAGCCCGGCGCTCTCCTGCTCGAACGCGCCCTTCACGCCGACCAGCGCGTCGTGGATGCGCGCGTTCGGGCCGTGCAGCGAGAACGTGATCTCCGAGAGGCCCGCCTCGATGCAGCGATCGAGGAACTCCTGGTAAGCGAAGAGCCGCCCGTTCGTGACCGTCTGGATCTTCCGGTACCCGGCGAGCTGGCCCAAGCGCACGAAGTCGACGTAGCGCGGGTGGATGGTCGGCTCGCCCCCCGAGAGGATCAGCCGCTCCGCGCCCTTGCGGCGTCCGTCGAGGATCTGCCTCTTCACGTCGTCGGCGTCGCGGATCTCGCCGTCGTGCGTGTCCGAGTCGAGGCAGAAGATGCAGCGGTTGTTGCAGTCGTAGGTCAGCCGCACCCAGTTGCGCTTCTCGTGGGCCGCGTCCTCGTGCTGGGCGATCTTGTCGTCGAGCACGCCGCTCGAGTGCGCCTCCTCGGTGAGCATCGCGCCCATCCTATCCCGAGGGCGGGGGCGGAGGCCACGGCCGATGCACACTCTTGCTCTTCGAGCGTGGGCCTACGGACCAGGGGCATGCGGATCCTTCCCATCCTCGCGCTCCTCGTGGTCGGCTGTGGCGCCTCGGCGCCCGATCCGCGATCGGCCCGAGAGCGCGAGGGCGCGCTCGACTGGGCGCTGCTCCTGCCGATCGAGACCGACGGCCTCGTTCGCGTCGATCTCGCGCGGGTGCGGCGCTCGCCGCACCGAGCCAGCGTCGAGCCGGTCTTCGACGACTTCCTCGTCGAGATGGCCGAGCCCGCGATGCGCCAGGGCTTCGCGGAGCTGCTCACCCGCACCGACGTGATCCTCGTCGGGCTGATCCCGCCGGCCACCGGTGTCGAGGACGAGGTGCTGATCCTGGCGCGCGGATCGTATCGGCCGGACGAGCTGGCGAGCCTGCCGGGGGAGGGCCGCACGGTGACCGTCGAGGGTCATCCGGTGCGGATCGGACGTCAGGGCGCGCAGCGGACCGCGCTGGTGCAGCTCCGGCCCGACACGCTCGCCATGACCGCCACGATCGATCGCATGGAGGGCCTGATCGCGCGCACGCGGATGGCGTCGGGCCCGCCGCGCTGGCCGCCCTCGCTCCGCCGGCTCGTCGAGGCCTCGCGCCTCGAGCAGGCCACGTTCGGCCTCGCGCTCGCCAACCGCGGCGTCGGTGGCGCCCAGGAAGGCGACATCATGGCGATGACCCTGGCGGGCACCGCCGACGTCGACGGGCCGCTCGACGTCGAGCTCCTCGTGGAGCTCGGCGATCCCGCGCTCGCGGCGGTCGCGACGGTGTTCTTCGAGGCGATGGTCCACGAGCTCTCGAGCTCGGCGGTCGGCGAGTCGTTCGCGCTCGGCGGGCTCGCCGAGCTCACGCGCATCGAGGCGAACGGCACCCGCGTCTCGGGCTCGATCCACGCCGAGCCGGCCGCGGCGCAGCAGCTCGTCCCCGGGCTGATGGGCCTCTTGCGCGACGGCTTCGAGGAGGAGCCGCCGGCGCTGGTCTCCCCGCTGCCGACGCCGATCTGACCCTGTTGCCCAGCCGAGCGGGGAACCGCTCCGCTCGGTTTTCGGAGCGCACGCGGTGCTTCTGCGGTCAGCCTTCAGTCCGGGAAGCGGACGTCGCCGAGGACCGAGGCGATCGTGCGGAGGCGCTCTCCGCGGAGCGCCTCGTCCTCGACGCTGGCGAGCGGCACCACGCGGATGTCGGGGCGCTCGCCGCGCGTGCGCTCGACGTCCCAGTGGTTGTTGTGCGTCCAGAGGGGCACGCCCTCGACGCCGCCGATGCGCACCTGCCCGGGCGCCACGACGTCGACGGCCACCCGCAGCCAGATTCCGTCGCGCGTCGCCGGCTCGCGCAGCGGACGCTCGACGCCCCGCTCGCGCCGGCCGCGGCGATAGAGGTAGCCCTGGTTCGAGACGAGGTTGCCGAGGCTGTAGGCGACGAGCGCCTCGCCCCGCGGCGAGCTCACGCGCTCGACCGGCTGGAGCACGTGCGGGCCGTGGCCGAGCACCACGTCGGCGCCGTGCCGGATCAGGTACTCCGCGGCGCTCCGCTGCTCGGAGCGGCTCTCGTTGCGATAGGCGAGCCCCCAGTGCATCGACGCGACGACGACATCGGCCTCTGCCCGCGCCGCCTCGAGCGCCCGGCGGGCCGCGCGCGGCTCGTACATCGCGACGCGGGCCGCAGGCCGGCGCGAGCCGGCGTAGCCCTGGATGTGATCGGTAAAGGCCACGAACGCGACGCGCACGCCGCCGCGCTCGATCACCACCGGCCCCGGCGCGAGCGCCTCGGTCTCGGCGGCGCCGACCGCGAGGATGCCCGCGTCGCGCACCGCGTCGAGCGTGTCGGCGAGCCCGAGGTGGCTCTGATCCCAGACGTGGTTGTTGGCGACGCTGAGCACGTCGAGCCCCGCCCGCGCGAGCACCGCGGCCGAGGAAGGCGGCGCGCCGAGCCGCGGCGGGTTTCCGCGCATCGGCTCGCGCTCCATGCTGAGCGGCGTCTCGAGGTTGGCGAAGGCGATCTCGTCGGGCTCGATCACCTCGCGCAGGCCCTCGAAGACGCGATCCATCCCGTGCGCCTCGGCCGCGTCGAGGACCCGCGTGTGAAAGAGGATGTCGCCGCTCGCGCCGATCCAGATCCGCCGCGGCTCGGTGTCGGCCTCTTCCTGCGCGATGCCGAGCTGCGCCGGGCCGATCATCGCCACGCCCCACGCCAGGCCGGCGAGGAGGAGAGCGACACGACGTACGGCAGCGCGGCGCATGCCGCCCGAGATTGAGCAAGCCTCGCGCCCCTGTCAAAGGTCGGGCCGCCTCACATCGCGATCGGCGGATCCCTCGGCAGGCCGAGCAGGCGCGCGCGGACCTCGCCCATCAGGTAGATGCTGCCGGCGACGATCACCTCGCCATCACCGGCGAGCTCGCGCGCGCGCTCGATGGCGCGCTCGACGGAAAGCGCGGGCTCGCCTCCGAAGGCGGCGGCCAGGTTCTCGGGCCGCTCGGCCCGCGAGAGCGGCGGGGCCGCGAAGACCAGCGCGTCGACGTGCGGCCGCAACGTCGCGAGCATCGCGCGCCAGTCCTTGTCGGCCATCGCGCCGAAGAGGAGCACCCGGCGGCGGCGCGGCTCGCTCGCGAGGAACGCCGCGAGGCTCGCGG
>JAEZBP010000744.1 GCA_023427125.1 Pseudomonadota bacterium
CGCTCGGGATCCGCGCGATCGGCGTGGCGCGCGTCTCCGGCTCGCCCGTGCACATCTCGGGCGGCGGCGGGCTGGGCGTCGAGGTCGCGCTGCCCCTCAGCCTCGGCGTCGGCGCCGACCTCCGCTACGAGCAGGGCGAGGCCGACACCGGGCCGCTCGGCGACGTCGTCCTCCGGGTGGCGTGGGGCACGCTGCTCGGCCTCGCGAGGCCGATCGTCGACAGGAGCTCGGTCAGCATCGGCGTCGGGGTGAAGCTCGGCGCGGCCTGGCTCGAGGGCCTGCCGTCCGACGGCATCACCGGCGCGACCCACAGCGGCTTCGTCTTCGGCCCGGCCGTCGCCGCGCATGTGGCGCTCCACCTCGGCGGCTCGGGCTACGCACACCTCGGCCTCGAGCTCTCGTGGATCACCGTGGGCGTCGCCGGCACCGCCGGCCGCCCCGATCAGATCCTCGCGAGCTTCGCAGGGCCGCAGATCGCGATCACCGCCGGCTTCGAGATCCAGCCGCTCCGGTGAGCAGCGGAGTGACAGTGGGCTGACAGCTGCTGCCGTTCGCAGGTGTCGGGATGCCGTCACGCAGCGGAGCGACCCGTGAGCAAAGAGTGAGCTCCGTGAGCCGTTTCGGTGACCACCGTCCACCGATAGCTCACGGGCCCAGCGAGCAACGATGACCAACACACCGACGCGAAGCCTCCTCTTGCTTGCCGCGCTCCTCGTGGGGTGCACGACCGGGCAGCCGGATGCCGGCACCGACGCCGCGATGGACGACGGCGGCACCGACGCCGGCGCGCTCGACGCGAACGTGACCTGCCAGCCCGGGGCGCACCTCGGCGAGCCCTGCTCGAGCACCGCCGACTGCGACGACGCGTGCTTCTGCAACGGCACCGAGCTCTGCGTGGAGGGCGTCTGCGCCGCGGGCTTCTCGCCCTGCGACGACGACGTCGAGTGCACGACCGACGTGTGCGACGAGGCGGCGCGGAGCTGCGCGTTCGAGCCCGACGACGCGGCCTGCGCCGACGAGGATCTCTGCAACGGCACCGAGCGCTGCGTCCCCTTCGCGGGCTGCCGCCCGGGGCTGCGCCTCGTGTGCTCGGACGGAGATCCGTGCACCGTCGGCAGCTGCCATCCGACCGAGGGGTGCAGCTTCGAGGTCCGCGACCTCGACGGCGACGGATTCACCGACGATCGCTGCGGCGGGCAGGACTGCTTCGACGACCCGGCCGACGGGGCCACGGTGTTCCCGGGCGCGCCGGAGATCTGCGACAACGATCGCGACGACAACTGCAACGGCATGGTCGACGCGCGGGAGCCGGGCTGCCTCGGCACCTACGACGACTGCGACGACGCGGAGCTGCTCCCGGGCGCCGGCGTCTACGTGCGCACCACCCGCGGCCTCGTCGCCGACACCGCGCTCGGCTGCCGCGCGACGGGCTCCGACGCCTTCTTCCGCTTCACGCTGCCGAGCGCGCAGGACGTCCAGGCCCAGCTCGCGGTGGACGCCGGCTCGGGCTCGGTCGCCATCCGCCCGGCGAGCGCCTGCGCCAGCGGGCCCGACGCCTACTGCGGCAACGAGAGCGTCCTCGCGCGCGATCTGGCGGCCGGCGAGTACGTCGCGATCGTCAAGACCTCGACGCCGACGAGCTTCGTGCTCTCGCTCTCGTTCCTGCCGGCGACGCCGATCCAGCCGGTCGACGTCTGCAACGACGCGACGACCGCCATCACCGCGAGCGGCACCTTCACCGGCTTCTTCGCGGACGTGAGCGACGACTACCGCATCCCCTGCCGCACCGCGTCGAGCACCGCCTACCGCGACGCGGTCTACCGGCTGGTCCTGACCGAGACCTCCGACGTCCGGCTCAGCGCGCGCACGAGCGCCACAACGACCTACCTCTCGCTGGTGCGCGACTGCACGAGCGCGGAGAGCAGCCTCGGCTGCGCGCAGGCCAGCATGCCGGAGATCCACCGCCTCTCGGTCCCGGCCGGCACCTACTTCGTGATGATCGAGGCCTCGACCACCACGGCGAGCACGTGGACGCTCACCGCCGACATCCAGCCCGCGATGCCGCGCAACGAGGGCGACTCCTGCGGCACCGCGATCGACATCGGCAGCGCGACCGCCACGATCCCGATCTCGTCCTTGGTCTTCGACTCCGGCACGAGCTGCGGCGGCAGCACCGCCTCCTCGCGCGACGCCAACTTCGTCTTCACCCTCACCGACACCCAGGACGTGCTGCTGACCACCGAGGCCGGCGGCATCCACTACGTCTCGGTCGCGAGCGAGTGCGGCAACCGCGCGACGGAGACCTTCTGCGCGAGCGGCACGCCGCGGGTGCAACGCCGCTTCCTGCGCCTGCCCGCCGGCACCTACCACGTGACGGTCGCGATGAACCTCGGCTCGGGCAGCCTCACCGCCAGCGCGGAGATCCTCCCGCCCACCTTCCCGCCGCCGAACGACACCTGCGCGGCCCCGGCGGACCTCACCGACGCGATGAGCTTCGCCGGCGATCTGCTGGCGGCCGGCGACGACGTGGCCTCGTGCGCGCCGAGCGGCTCGCCCGACGCGCTGCACCGGCTCGTGCTCACCGAGCGCAAGAACGTGACGGCGGTCGCGCGCCGCACCGACGGAACGACCGAGCCGATCTACCTCGGCCTGCGCTCCGAGTGCGCGGCCGCATCGGCGGACCTGCTCTGCACGAGCGGCGCCCCCGCGCTGCTCAACCGCACGCTCGACGCCGGCACGCACTACTTCGTGGTCGAGTCCGTCGCGAGCTTCGTCGGGCCGTACTCCCTCATCGTCTACCTCGCCGATCCCTGAGGCACGCACATGCTTCGACGACACGCCGCGCTCCGCCTCTCCAGCGCCTGCCTCGCGCTCGCGCTCTTCGCCTGCGACGGGTCCACCATCCCGGTCCTGCCGGACGGCGGCCCCGACGCGGACTCCGACGGAGACACGATCCTCGACGCCCACGAGGGCGCCGATCTCGGCCTCGACACCGACGGCGACGGCATCCCCGACTACCTCGATCTCGACTCGGACGGCGACGGGCTCTCCGACGCGTTCGAGGCGGGCGACGACATGCTCTCGACGCCGCCGGTCGACACCGACGGCGACGGCATCCCCGACGTGCGGGACCTCGACTCGGACGGCAACGGCATCCCCGACGAGCGCGAGGGCGAGGCCGATCACGACGGCGACGGCACCCCGGACGCGCGCGACCTCGACGACGACGGCGATCGCGTGACCGACGTCCTCGAGCTGATGGGGCGCACCGACTTCCCGTCCGACAACGACGACGACGGCATCCCGAACTTCCGCGATCCCGACTCGGACAACGACACGATCCTCGACGGCGACGAGTGGAACGTCGACACCGATCGCGACAGCCTGATGGACTGGGCCGACCTCGACTCGGACGCCGACGGCATCCCCGACGCCGACGAGGCGGGCGACGACGACCTGGCGACCGCGCCGGTCGACACCGACGAGGACGGCATCCCCGACTTCCAGGATCGCGACAGCGACAATGACGGCCTGCCCGACGGCAACGAGGTGGCGGCCGGCACCGACCCGCTCGAGGCCGACACCGACGGCGACGGCGTCTCCGATCTCATCGAGGTCGGCGCCGGCACCGATCCGCTCGACGCCGCCGAGAGCCCGCGCACCCGCGGCGACTTCGTCTTCGTGATGCCCTACCTCGAGCCGGCGGAGCCCGCGCGCGACACCCTGCTCTTCCGCACGAACATCCAGTTCGCCGACGTCTACTTCCTCTTCGACACGACGGGCTCGATGAGCGGCGAGATCGCGGCGATGAAGGAGGCGGTGACGAGCGTCCTCACCAACCTCACCTGCACGAGCGACGGCACGCCCTGCAGCGGCGACCTCGAGTGCCCGGAGGATCGCGTCTGCAGCGCGGGCGGCACCTGCATCTCCGATCCGCGGGTCAGCGGGTGCATCGCCGACATGCACAGCGGCGTCGGCGTCTACGCGGGCAACCCGAGCTCGTATCGCAACCTGCTCTCGCTGCAGATGGATCCGACCGAGACCCAGCGGCGCATCCCGGGGTCGGCGTCGGGCGGCGGCGCGAGCGAGTCGCTCTTCGAGAGCGTCGCGTGCGTCGCCGATCCGAGCGCGTGCAGCGGCGCCGAGTGCAGGCCCGGCGGCATCGGATGCCCCGCCTACCGCGCCGACGCGGTGCGGATGCTCATCGCGATCACCGACGAGCCCAACCAGTGCACCAGCTGCACGGTGAACACCGCCGCCGCGGCCGGCACCCGCCTCCGCGCCGCCGACATCGTCTTCGTCGGCGTCGACGCCGACTCGAACAACTCGCCCGAGGCGCACCTCAAGGCCATCGCGCGCGCCTCGAACAGCCTCGACGCCCGCGGCGACCCCCTCTACGCGCAAGGCGGCGAGGCGTCGGTCACCACCGCGGTCACCCAGGCCATCCAGAACATCG
Source organism: Pseudomonadota bacterium (assembly GCA_023427125.1). GTDB lineage: Bacteria > Myxococcota_A > Polyangia > Polyangiales > Sandaracinaceae > JAEZBP01. Next base: position 4,457 of record JAEZBP010000744.1, read on the forward strand.
CCCGCAACGTTCCGATCTTCGTCTCCATCGAGGCGGTCGATCTGCCCGAGGACGACGGCGACGCGCTGCAGTTCATCGATCAGCTCGTCGTCAACACCGAGGGCGAGGGCTGCACGATGGTCCGCTCGGTGGCCGACACCGACGGCGACGGCGCGCCCGACGCGTACCCCTCGATCCTCCCCGGCACCCCGGTGTGCTGGGACGTCATCCCGCGCGAGAACGATCGCGTGGAGCCGACCGACGCCCCGCAGATCTTCCGCGCCCGCATCGTGGTCCGCGGCGACGGCTCGGTGCTCGACCAGCGCACGGTCTACTTCCTGGTTCCGCCCCGCATCGACCTGCCCATCTTCGGGTGATGCGCCCTTGACTCCTCCTCCCTTCCCGAGAGCCGATCGATGAACGCAGCGACCCCCCGCACCCTCCTCCTCTGGTTGTTCGTGCTCGCGAGCGCCTGCGAGATGGACCGCGGCCCGATCCTGGTGCCCGACGCCGGCGAGGACGCCGGCCCCGAGCCCGACGGCGGGACCGACGCGGGCGACCAGCAGGCGCCCGAGGTCGTCGAGACCACGCCCGCCCACGGCGCGACCGACGTCGCGACCGACGCCGCGATCGTCATCCGCTTCTCCGAAGCGATGAACGAGAGCGCGGGCACGGTCGCGATCGAGATCGATGGGGCCTCGCCGGGCGCGCCGGCGGCGAGCTGGAGCGAGGACGGAACGGCGCTGACGCTGACGCCGGCCGCGGCGCTCGCCTCGAGCGCGCGCGTCCGGGTGACCGTGCGCGCCGACTTCGCGGATCGCAGCGGGAACACGCTCCCCGGTCCGACGGTGTTCGCGTTCGACGTCGCCGACGTCGAGGCACCGCGGGCGACGGCCTCGACGCCGGCCGAGGGCGCGAGCGGCGTGCCCGGACGGCTCGACGCGATCGAGATCGTGTTCAGCGAGGCGATGAGCGCGACCGGCACGCTGACCTTCGAGGGCGGCGACGGGACGGTCGGCGATCCCGTGTGGTCGACCGCCAGCGTCCGCTTCCCGGTGCGCGGCCTCGAGTACGACACGGCGTATCGCGTGGTCCTCGACGGCTTCACCGACGCCGCGGGCAACGCGCTCGATGGGACCGGCTACCTCGGCGACGGCGCGCTGGACTTCACGACCGGCCCCGACGTCGATGGGCCGATCGTGGTCGACTCGAACCCCGACGAGGGGCAGGTCAACGTCTCGCTCCGCTTCCTCGGCGCGATCGTCATCGAGCTCGACGAGCCGATGGACACGTCGGTCACCGAGGTCGAGCTCACGGTGCCCGGCGCGGTACGCACCCTGACCGGCACGTGGTCGGCCGACGCGCGCACCATCACCTTCCCGCTGGCGGGTGAGCTCGCCCCGAACGGCGCGCACTCGCTCGATCTGAGCGCCTTGAGGGACGCCGCGGGCAACGCGCTCGACGGCGTCGCGTACCTCTTCGACGGGCGGCTCGACTTCGTGACCGGCGCCGACGACGTCGTGCCGGCGGTGGTCTTCGCGACGCCCGGGGAGGGCACCGTCGAGGCCACGTTCCGCGACACCGAGCTGCGCCTGGTCTTCAACCAGGCGATGGACACGTCGACCACGACGCTCGCGTTCGACGACGGCACCGGCCCGGTCGACCTCACCGGCACCTGGAACCTCGCGGGCACCCGGCTGACCTTCGACGTCACCGACACGCTCCGCTCGGAGACCGCTTACACCCTCGACGCGCGGGAGATGCGCGACGCGACCGGCCGCCCGCTCGACGTCTCGCACTCGTACCTCGTCGACGGCATCCTCGACTTCACCACCATCGCGGGCAACGGCGAGAACTGCCGCGACGCGCTCACGGTCCCGACCTCGACCACCGCGACCGGCGGCCTGGTCTTCGAGATCGGCGAGCGCCAGGTGATCGAGGACGACGGCAGCATGAGCTGCGACACGAACGGCATCCCCGCCGACGCGGTCATCCGCTACCGCAAGACGACCGCCGAGGGCGGCACGAGCGGTGGGCGCTGGCTGCACGTGCGCGCGTTCGACATCGTCGGCGGCCTTGGGGAGGGCGTCCGCGTGAACGTCGAGATCTTCGCGGGCACCTGCGATCCGAGGGCGGCCGGCGCCGCGGCGGCGCGCCAGACCTGCCTCGCGGGCGCGCCGACGTGGAACAGCTATCTCGCGGCGCCTGCAGGCGACTACTTCATCTGGGTCTCGCACACGGCGGGCGCGACGTTCCGGCCGATCACGGTGGTCGTCGAGGAGATCGACGCGCCGCCCCACGGCGAGAGCTGCACCGACCCGCTGACCACCTCGAGCGCGGGCTTCTACACCGCCCCGGCGACCGCGAGCGATCCTCACGTGTGGGAGCTGCCCGAGGGCGCGTTCGGCGGGCACGACATCGACCCCATGACGGGAGGGCCGGGCACGATCACATGCGACTCGGACGGTGAGCATGGCCCCGACGCGGTGATCCGCTTCGAGAAGGCGGCGTCCGACAGCGTCCTCGACGTTCAGATCGAGAGCATCTCGACCGAGCTGCCGGGGCTGAGCTTCGAGCTGCTCGATCGCTGCGACGGAGCCTCGCCGGAGGCCTCCTCGCTCGCTTGCACGACCGACCTGCGGCGGCTCTCGAGCTCAGGGCCGCCGAACGCTCGCAGCCACTGGGTTCGGGCTCCGGCCGGCCCCGTCTTCGCGTGGGTCGCCGCGGGCCGCACCTACGGGGTCTCGCCGCCTTCGCGGGTGTCGATCCGCGAGGTGCCGGCCAGCCCCGGCATCGACTGCAGCAACGCGATCCCGATCACCCCGGGGACGACGGTCCCGGTCACTCCGGTGGCCGAGCGGCTCTTCCCGCCGAGCTGCGCGCCGGCGACCGCGAACCTCACCTGGTACCGCGTCCAGGCGGACCAGCGCGTGCTGCTCGTCACCGGCACCACCGCCGACCCGGCGGTCGACGGCGCGGTGGCGATCATCGACGCGGCGACCGACGCGGAGCTCTCTTGCGTCAAAGACATCGAGCAGACCTTCGCGAGCGCGTTCCTTCAGCCGGGCGACGAGCGCTGCATCGCCGTCGAGAGCGGGAGCGTCACGAGCCTGACCGTCGAGGCCGTCCCCTACGACGGGCTCCGTGGCGACCTCACCGATCTGCTGATCGACCGGCCCTTCAACGCCTCCGGCAGTGAGCGTGGCCTCGCGAGCTCGCAGTGGATGCAGGTGACGCCGACGACCGTGTACCTCGGCGTCGGCACCGGCACGAGCGCCATGAGCATCAGCAATTTCCTGGCGTTCGCGTCGCGCACGGGCGGCTTCCGCGCCGAGGTCAACGACGCCTACCAAGGCCCGGTGAACGGCTACGCGGCCCAGGCCATCGGCGAGGCGATCTTCACCGTCGACGACAGCGCGACCGCCGGCACCGCTCCGCGCCTGCACCGCATCATCGACTCGCTCGGCACCTTCAGCATCGTCCCGTGGGACACCGGCACGAGCTACCCCGGCTACTCGATCCGTTCCATCGCGTACGACGGCACCGACCTCTGGCTGGTGAGCCACGCGACGACCGCATCGCACCAGACCCGCGTCTGGAAGGCGTCGCCGACGGCCCCGGGGCCCCTCGCGGACCTCGGCGAGATCCCAGGCCTCCAGCGAGTCCTCGGCATTGCGATCGACGGCACGTACATGTACCTGGCGGCCACGGCGGACGGTAGCGCCGGCGTGTTCCGCATCCCCCACGCCGACATCGTCGATCCGCTGGTCACGCCCGTGCCCGAGCGCATCGCCACCCTCGCGCTGCCGAGCGCGACCACCGACGTGGTGCTCGATGACCCGGCCGACCCCGGCAACCTCTACGTCCGCAGCACCACCGGCGTGCACGTGATCCGCCGGCCGGCGAGCGCGGAGCCGCGCGACCTCGGCCTGCTCGTCGCCGTCACGGGATCGGGCCGCCCCATGACGCTCGACGCCGTGAGCGGCTCTCTCTACCTCATCGACACCGCCAGCAGCGACCAGCCCTTCCTCCGGGTGGACTGATGCGCACCGCACTCGCTCTCGAGGACCTCGTCATGAACAAGATCGCTCTCGTGCTC
>JAEZBP010000771.1 GCA_023427125.1 Pseudomonadota bacterium
CCCCCCCCCCCCCCCCCCCCCCCCCCCCCCGGGGCGGGAACAGCCGCTCCAGCCAACCTACGCATAGAACGAGTCGGTGATCTCGACCTCGGTCTCGCCGCTCTCGGTCAGGGTCGATCGGCGCGAGAGGGCCGCGAGCGCGTCGAGGAAGACATTGACCGGGATGCGGGCGCGCACGCGGTCGGCGGCGCTCGGCGCGCCCTCGAGGACGCGCTCTGCCGCCTCGGCGGCCTTCGCGGCGTAGCCTCGGTGCGCATAGAACGTCGCGTCGGCCTTGTCATCGCAAGCGAAGGCGACGAACGCCGCCGCGTCGATCGCGTCGGCGAGCGCGGAGTCGGGCTCTCGCGCCGCGGCCGCGCTGGCCGAGAAGCCACACGCCCACGCCTCCGAGGCGTTCGCGCGTCCATCGAGCCACGCGATCGCGGTGCGCAGGGCAGAGACGGCGCTCGGGTCGATCTCCTCGTGGCCCGCGAGCGCGGCGCTCGCGAGCTCGGCCGCCGCGCGCACGATCAGGGCGCGCTCGAGCTCGGCAGCGAGCGCGAGGGAGAGGAGCCACCGCGCGTGCGGGCAGTCCCGCCACGCGCCCGCGAGGTCGTCGCCCTGGTCCTTCAACCAGCGTCCGAGATCGGGGGGGAGGCTGGACGAGAAGTGCGCTGACGCATCCATGGAGGGCTCCTCGCGTGCAATCATCGTGCAGCGTCGCTACGAATGCGACTATCGTCGAGGCCCACCTGGAAATCGGGGGGCGACGACCCCAAGCTCGGGGGCCGAGACCCACACTCGTGGGGGATGACCCGACAGGCACTGAAAGCTGAGAAGCACTCTCAATCGTTGAGAGGTGCTGGATACTTACGAGCGAAGGCGCTATCGAGCGAGTCGTTCTTGCAGAGAGGAGTTCACGCAGATGAGCAAGGAAACGATGGGGCGGCGCGATGCCGCCAAGCGGATGTTGATGGTCCTCGGCGCTGCCGCGGTGGGTCCGACCGTGCTGGCGGCCTGCGGCGGTGAAGAAGGGGGCGGCGACGTCCTCAACTGCACGGACACGACCGGCCTCACCCCGGCCGAGATCACGACCCGGCAGTCGCAGGCGTACACCGACGTCTCGCCCCAGGCCGACAAGAACTGCAACAACTGCAACTTCTACACCGCGGGCGCGGCCAACGCGTGCGGCAGCTGCACCGTGATCAAGGGGCCGATCCACCCCGAGGGCTACTGCAACCTCTGGGCAGCCAAGATCTGATCCGATTTGTCACGTCGGCTTGCGCCCGACGATCGGCGCGATGCGCGCGAGCGCCTCGGCGAGATCGTCGGGCGGGACCGACGTGAAGCACAGGCGCACCCAGGTGCCGTAGTCTCTTCCGGACGCGGCGCCGGGGGTGAGCAGCACCCCCTCGGCGAGGCAGCGCTCGAGCAGACCGATGGTGTCCTCACCCTCCCCGAGCTGCGCGCCGACGTCGAAGAAGACGAACGTGCCGCCCTCCGGCTTCGGGATGCCGAGGGCGTGCGCGGTCATGGTCGCGGCCTCCTCGTAGATCTGCCTCGCGTCGCGCAGCCAGCCCGCTCCCTCGCGGAGCGCCCGGGCGGCCCCGAGCTGCAGCGGGCGGGGCGCGCAGTAGGTCGCGAAGGTCTGCACGCCGCGGATGGCCTTCATCGCCGCGTCCGGCCCGTGCGCCCAGCCGACGCGCGCGCCCGCGAGCCCGTAGCCCTTCGACATCGAGTGCACGGCGACGCAGCGGGTCTGGTAGTCCGCGCGCGCCCACACCGGGCGGGGCGCCGCGCCGAAGTAGAGCTCCTCGTAGACCTCGTCGGCGAGGATCCAGAGGCCGTGGCGCTCGGCCACCTTCGCGATGGCGGCGACGATCGGATCGGGCAGCACGCGGCCCGTCGGGTTGTGAGGCGTGTTGACGTAGACCGCGGCGGTGCGCGGCGTGACCGCGGCCTCGAGCGCGGCCTCGGCGTCGAAGCCCGGATCGTCGATGCGATCGAAGAAGGGGATCTCGACCGCCCGCGCGCCGCGCTTGTGCACGATGCCGCGGATCAGCGGCCAGAAGGGCGCGGGCAGGAGGACCTCGTCGCCCGGATCGAGGAGCGCCTCGGTGACGACCGAGAGCCCCGAGGTGGCGCCGCTCACGACCTGCACGCTCTCGCGCGGGACCAGGCACTCGCCCCGCCGCGTCAGGTGCAGGGCGATCGCGTCGAGCAGCGCGGGCTCGCCCTGGACCGCCGCGTAGTTGTGGAGCCGGGGCGTGTCGGCGGTGAGCTGCGACTCGGCGCGCGCCGACAGCAGCGGCTCGAGCCAGGTGTCGCCGACGTGCAGCGGATAGAGGGGCCCCTCGACCTCTCTCGCGCGCGCGGCGAGGCGGCTGAAGACCCTGTCGCTGAGGCCGGTCGTGGTCGCGGCGGTGTGGGGATGGCGCGGCATACGATGCCGGCGATTCTACATGCTCACCCGCATTGCGCGCGCGCGTCGCAGGTCTGGCCCGGATCGCAGTCGGCGTCGGTGAGGCACTCGGTCGGCAGCCGGCAGAAGGCGTCGACGCAGACCTGCGAGGCGGGGCAGTCGCGGCTGATGCTGCACGGCGTGCTCGGCTGGCAGAGGCCGATCACGCACTGCTCGCCCTCGATGCAGTCGGCGTCGACCTCGCACGCCGGGGGCGGGACGCTGAAGCAGAGCCCCGCGAAGCAGCTCTGGGTCGGCGGGCAGCCGGCGTCGCTCACGCAGCCGCCGGGGATGGTGCACGTGAAGTTGACGCACGTGCGCATGTCCCCGCAGTCGGCGTCGCTGCCGCAGAGCAGCCAGGGCAGGCACCGATCGGCCGCGCAGGTCCACGCGTAGTTGCAGTCGGCGTCGCTCGCGCAGCGCGTCGGCTGGCAGTACTGCCACTCGCAGCGCTCGCCGCTCGGGCACTCGGCGTCGGTCGCGCACTCGGGCGCGATGAAGCAGATGTTGGAGTCGGCGCAGGCGGTGCCGGGCGGGCACTCCGCGCTCGAGCCGGACCCCGAGCCCGACGGGTGGGTGCAGAACGGGAACGTGTAGCAGACGTCGCCCACGCACGAGCCGCCGAGGGGGCAGTCGGCGCTCGTCGTGCACGCGACCTCGGGCGTGCAGGTGCGGGTGCCGAGGTTGCAGTGCGAGCCGGCGCCGCACTCCGCGTCGCCGCGGCAGGGCATGCTCGAGCAGGTCCCGGCCACGCAGCGCTCGCCCGTCGCGCACTCGCCGTCGCTCGCGCACTCGGGGACGATCTGGCAGCTCCCGAGCACGCAGCGCTGGCCCGCGCCGCAGTCGGCGTCGCGGCTGCAGTCGCCGACGAAGACGCAGCTTGCGCGCACGCAGGCGT
>JAEZBP010000775.1 GCA_023427125.1 Pseudomonadota bacterium
CTTCGAGGGCTTGCAATGCCACTCCAACCCACTAACGTGCGCGGCCGTGTTCGCGGGGGGGGCGGCCACGGGATTGAGGAGTCGATGCGCACGCTCGGAGTGATCGGTGGGAGCGGCCTCTACGCGATGGAGGGCCTCGAGGACGTGGAGGAGCACCTGCTCGAGACCTCCTTCGGCCCGCCGTCCGACGCCATCGTGTCCGGCCGCCTCGGCGAGACGCGGCTGCTCTTCCTCCCGCGCCACGGCCGCGGGCACCGCGTCGCCCCGCACGAGATCAACTATCGAGCGAACGTCCTGGCGCTGAAGCAGCTCGGGGCCGAGCAGCTCGTCAGCTTCTCGGCGGTCGGCTCGATGAAGGACAGCGTTCACCCGAGCGACGTGGTTGTGGTCGATCAATTCATCGACCGGACGCGCTCGCGGCCGAGCACGTTCTTCGAGGGCGTGGGTCTGGTCGCCCACGTGAGCATGGCCGATCCGGTGGACGCTGCGCTGTCGAGCGCGCTCTGGCGTGCGGCGGTGGACTCGGGGGCGCGCGCGCACCGGGGCGGCACCTACGTGTGCATCGAGGGGCCGCAGTTCTCCACGCGCGCGGAGTCGAACCTCTATCGGAGCTGGGGCGTCGACGTCATCGGCATGACCAACCTACCGGAGGCGCGGCTCGCCCGGGAGGCCGAGCTCCCCTACGCGACGGTCGCGCTGGTCACCGACTACGATTGCTGGCACCAAGCCGAAGAGGACGTGAGCGTCGCGGCCGTGCTCGCCGTGCTCCATCGCAACGTGGAGACGGCGCAGCAGATCCTGCGCAAGGTGCTCGGGGCGCTGCCGGATCCGGCGGAGAGCCCCGCCTCGCGCGCGCTCGACCACGCGCTGATCACCGCGCCCGATCGCATCTCGGCCGAGGCCAAGCAGAAGCTGGCGCCGCTCATCGCGCGGCGCATGGCGTAAGCGCCAGTAAGTAAGAGGAAAGAGAAGCATGTCGTCGATGCTCGTGGTGGGCTCCGTCGCCCAGGACACCATCCACAACAACCAGGGGACCCACCCCTACGTGCTCGGCGGCTCGGCCGTCTTCGCCTCGCTCGCGGCCGCGCACTTCGTCGCGCCGCGGATGGTCGGCGTCGTGGGCACCGACTTCCCGGAGGCCTCCGTGCGCCTCCTGGCGGACAAGGGCGTCGACGTGAGCGGCCTCGAGATCGTCGAGGGATCCACGTTCCACTGGGAGGGCCGCTACAGCAAGGATCTGACGAGCCGCGAGTCGATCAAGACCGAGCTCAACGTCTTCGCGGACTTCCATCCGAAGATCCCGGACGCGTTCCGGTCCACGCCCTACGTGATGCTCGGCAACATCCACCCGAGCCTCCAGATCGAGGTGCTCGAGCAGATGCGCGAGCCCGCGCTCGTGATCGCCGACACGATGAACTTCTGGATCGAGGGCACCCCCGCCGAGCTCGCGCGGGTGCTCGGTCGCGTCCACCTGCTCGTGATCAACGAGGAGGAGGCGCGGCAGCTCGCCCGCGTGTACAACATCGCGCTCGCGGCGAAGGAGCTGCTCGCGATGGGACCGCGCGTGGTGGTGATCAAGCGCGGCGAGTACGGCGCGCTCCTCTTCGAGGGCAACGACGTCTTCAGCGCGCCGGCGTACCCGGTCGAGGAGGTGCTCGATCCGACCGGCGCGGGCGACACCTTCGCGGGCGGCATGCTCGGCTTCATCGCGAGGGAGGGCTCCACCGATCGCGCGACCCTGCGGCGCGCGGTCGTGTACGGCTCGACGCTCGCGTCGTTCTGCGTCGAGGGCGTGTCGGTCGATCGGCTTCGCGCGGTGACGATGGACGAGGTCGAGGAGCGCTACCTCGCGTTCGCGCGGCTCGCGCACTTCGCGACCGACGGCGAGCTCGCCCGGCTGCGGTAGTTGGCTGGCGGGCCCGGCCCCGTGCGCGAAGGCGCAACACCCCCAGCCGTGCGCGAGGCAGGACGGGCGCTCAGCCGAGGTGGTCGGGGAGCCCGAAGAGCGGAAAGAGCGCCTCGGTCTCGAGGAACGACGTCCAGCCGGTGATGCGCTCGCCCTCGAGCTCGAGCACCGCGAGCGCCCACGGCCGGTGCCCTCCCTCCGGGCTCGGCTTGTACTGCGCGAACGCCGGCGAGCCCGACGCCGCCACCGGGATCAGCCGCGAGCCGCGGCACGCCGCGCCGCGACCCGAGAGCCACGCTGCCACCGCATCCGGCCCCCGGAGCCACAGCGCGAAGGGCGGCATGTTGAACGCCACATCCTCGTGCAGCAGCGCGGCGAGCGCGTCCACGTCGTAGCGCTCGAACGCGCCCACGAAGCGCTCGAGCAGACGCGACTGCGCGTCCGAGAGCCCCCGCTCGGAAGGCGCCTCGCGATCCGGCCGCCCGAGCGTCGCGCGCGCCCGCTGGAGCGCGCTGTTCACCGAGGCGACCGTCGTCTCGAGACAGTCGGCCACCTCCTTGGCCGACCAGCCGAGCACCTCCGTCAGGAGCAGAGCCGCGCGCTGCCGAGGCGGCAGCTCCTGCAGCGCGGCGACGAACGCGAGCCGGATGCTCTCGCGCAGGACGGCGCGCTCGGCCGGGTCCGCGTCCGCCGGCAGCACGCGCGCGTCGGGCACCGGCTCGATCCAGTATGTGCGCGGCTGCGGCACGAGCTCGTCCAGCACCGTGCCGGGCTCCCGCTCCATCGGGCGCGCGCGGCGGCGGCGATCCGAGAGCGCGTCGAGGCACACGTTGGTGGCGATGCGATAGAGCCACGTGCGCAGCGAGGAGCGCCCGTCGAAGCGCTCGAGGGCCCGCCACGCCCGCACCATCGTCTCCTGCACTGCGTCGTCGGCGTCGCTCGGCGAGCCCAGCATGCGGTAGCAGTGCCCGGTCAGCGCCGGGCGGTGCGCTTCGAGGTCGAGTCGCGCGTCACGCATAGAGCGAGAGGTAGCGCGTCGCCGGGCTCGCGAACAGCTCCCGTGGGGGCCTCGTCGGTGGCGCACGGGGCACGTACCATGGCCGCCGCAACGCTCTCCGGGAGGATGGTCATGACCTTCGACACGCATCCGCTCCGCGCCGCGCTCGTCGCGCTCGCGGGCTCGCTCGTGCTGCCTGCGGTCGCCACCGCGCAGGACGCGACGACGCCCGGCGAGATCACGACGCCACACCCGACGCTCGAGCACATCTCGATCGAGTGGGCGATCGGCGGCGACGACGACGATGACGGCGTCGTGACGGTGCGCTTCCGGGAGGAAGGCGCCGCGAGCTGGCGCGACGGGCATCCGCTCGTGCGCGTGCCGGCGGGATCCAACGAGGGCTTCACGTGGGCCAACCGACACGCGGGGAGCCTCTTCGGCCTCCGGCCCGACACGACCTACGAGATCGAGCTCGCGCTGAGCGATCCCGACGGCGGCGCGGCGACGCGCACCTTGACGGCGCGCACGCGGCCCTCGCCGACGGTGCCGGACGACGCGCGGGTGCGTGAGGCGACGCCCTCGACCCTCGGCTCGGTGCTCGGATCGGCGGCGCCGGGCGACGTCGTGCTGCTCGGGCCGGGCACCTACGGCGACATCACGGTGGGGCGCGACGGAACGGCGGAGCGGCCGATCGTGGTGCGCGGCAGCGACGTCGATGCCGTCGTCGTCGAGGGCGAGGTGCGGATGGATGGGCGCACGAGCGTGTGGATCGAGGACCTCACGGTGCGCGGGCAGATCAAGCTCAACAACGCGCACAACATCGTCGTGCGCGGCTGCCGCATCGAAGCGACCCTCGAGTTCGACGGCAACGGCATCGTGTCGCTCTCGTCGGGCTCGACCGACGGCTACTTCGCCGACAACACGATCATCGGGCTCACCGAGTGGACCGAGGCGAGCCTCGGCGTCGGCGGCGACAACATCGGCGAGGGGATCTGGATGACGGGGCCGGGCAACGTGATCGAGCACAACCGCGTCGTGGGCTTCCGCGACTGCATCTCGCTGCTCGAGGACTCCTCGGCGAGCCACCAGGTGTCGATCGACATCCTACGCAACGATCTCGACACCTGCTCGGACGACGGGATCGAGGCGGACTTCTCGATGGGCAACGTGCGCGTCATCCAGAACCGGATGGTGAACACCTTCATCGCCCTGAGCTCGCAGCCGAGCCTCGGCGGGCCGACGTGGTTCCTCCGCAACGTCAGCTACAACAACCTCTATCAGGTGTGGAAGCCGCAGCGCGGGAGCGTGGGCGACCTCTGGTACCACAACAGCGTCGTGAAGTCGGGCGACGCGCTCGCCGTGAACACGAGCGTTCCGTGGTCGCGCGCGCGCTTCCGAAACAACCTGCTGATCGGCGGCGGCGGCGGCGCGACGTACAACGGCTACGCGACCGGCGCCGGGCGCGTGCTGCAGATCGCGACGATCGACGTGCCGACGGCGGATCTCGACTACGACGGCTTCGGATCGATCGGCACCGGGACGTTCCGCGGGCGCTTCGGCGGCGTGAGCTTCGACTCGCTCGCGGCGCTGCGCAGCGCGACGTCGGAGGTGCACGCGGTCGAGGTGGACCTCGCCGTATTCGCGACGGCGGTGGACTTCCCGGAGGTGCCCTTCCCGCGGCGCGAGCCGGCCGACCTGCGGCTGACGAGCGGCGCGGCGGTCGACGTCGGCCTGGCGATCCCGAACGTCAACGACGGCTTCGCAGGCGCGGCGCCCGACCTCGGTGCGTACGAGCTCGGGAGCGGGCTCGTCGCCTACGGCCCGCGCACCGGCGCGCCGGTGTGCGGC
>JAEZBP010000793.1 GCA_023427125.1 Pseudomonadota bacterium
CCGCGAGCCCGCCGGCGCAGAGCGCGCCGACGACGGCGCCGAGCGAAGCGATCGCGGCCGGGCTGCCGGGCTCGCGCCGCGTGAGGACGTGCGCGTCGTCCGAGACCCGCTCGAGCCGGTAGGTCCCGCCGCTCTCCGAGGCCATCTCCGACACGGTGGTCCGCTGAGTCATCGTCGTGATCTCACCAGCTCCATCCACCGAGACGCGATCGACGAAGGGCTCCGGCGCGTCGAGGAGGGAACCGTCCGAGGGTTCGGGAAAGCCGTGGTGGTCTTCGGGAACGGTCCGAGGGTTCGAGGAAGCCGTGGCGGTTCTCGGGAACGGTCCGAGGGTTCAAGAAGAAGCCGCGGCGGCACATCGGAACCCTCCGACCGTTGGGAATTCCGCTGGTACGCGATCCAGCCAACGGTCGAAGGGTTCAGACAACGCTGTCGCTGTAATTCGGAACGGTCTCTGGGTTCGAAGAAGCCGCCGGCGGAAATTCGGAACCCTCCGAGGGTTGCCCAGGCCCGTGGCGGCGATCCCGAACCCTCCGACCGTTCAGCTCTCGCTGCTGTCGGTGTCGGTCGCGCCGGTGTCGGTGCCGGTCGTGACCGTGTCCTCGTCCTCGGCGCGCAGGCTCTTCCTGGTCGTGTGGAGGCTCGGGACGATGGTGTCCGCGTCGCCCTCGTGGTGGCGCACGTAGCGCACCGCGCAGCGGATCTCCTCGTAGTCGAACATGAACAGGCGGAAGGCGCGGTTGCGCTGATCCGACCACGTCTTGCCCGCGCCTGCCGGGCCGACGCCGATCGTCTTCTCACCGAGCTGCGCGACGAGCTGAGTCCCGAGGATGCTCGCGCGATCGAGCTGCGCCGGCGTCACCAGCGTCTTGCCCTCGATCGCGGGCCACGCCGCGCGGAAGAGCGCGCCGAGGGCGATCACGTCATTGGCGCGATCGAGGTGGCCGGCGCCCTCGCGGATCCGGGCGACCGCCTCCCCGTTCATCGCGCCGTACCGCACGTGGGCGTCGGCGACCGAGAGCATCTGCTCACGCAGCACCCGCGCCTCCTCGAGATCCTCCTCGAGCTGCTTCGCGGTGGGCGGGACGTGGCGCAGGTGCGTGTACAAGAGCCCGAGCGCGCGGGCTCTCAGCCGCTCGATCTCCTCGAGCGGAGGTTTCTTCAGCAGCTCTTGCAGGGTGGGCACGAGCCCCTGGATGCCCGGCAGCGCGCCCAGCGCGAGCGAGACGGCGGTGGGAACATCGGCGGTGACACGCCCGACCAGCTCCGTCGGGATCTTCGCGAGCTCGGCCTCGATGAGCGCGTAGGCTCTGGCGATCTCGTCGGGCGACTCGGGACGCACGGCGTTCGGGTGACCAGTCGGCATTTGTCTCTCCTCCTTCTGTCGGAAGAACCCTCCCACGAGAGACCTCCCCACGACCAAGATGGTGAACAAGCGCGCCCGTGAGGTCAACCCCTTGCGTCGGTATGCGCCGTGAGCGCTCGGGGCGCCGAGATGATGACGGGTCAGGTGGGTACGTGGCAGCCTGCCGGCGTGCCGAAGAAGAAGCGCGGTGCCGCTACGGAGGACGCGATCGCGACGCTCGTCTTCGAGCGCTTTCGTGTGTTCCGCGAGCGGACCGAATTGTCCATCGCGCCGCTCACGCTCCTGGCCGGCGCGAACAGCTCGGGGAAGTCGAGCGCGATGCTCCCACTGCTACTGCTCAAGCAGACGTTGGACGCGCCCTTCGATCCCGGGGCCGCTCCTCCTCAACGGCGGACACGCCGCGATCGCGTCGTTCGACGATCTGCGGACGCGCGATACCTCCGGCCCGGTCGTGTTCGGGCTCGGGACGACACGCGGGCAATCCGTCGAGGTTCATTTCGACCGCGACACGAAGGGTGAGATCGCCGTCCAGTCGATGAAGTCCCAGGGAGCGCGAGGACGTGCGGTGACGTTGGAGCCGCACAGGAGGTGGCGGGACCAGCGGGTCGAGCGCGTGCGCTTCCTGCTCGGCGTCGAGCGGCCGCGCTTGGGAGCGGTCGCGGTGCCAGCCCCCGCGGGAGCCGCGGTGGCGGCGCTGGAAGGCGTGCTGCACGTGCCGGGTCTCCGCTCGCCGCCGCAGCGGGACTACCCCGTGACGGCAGTGGGCGACACGTTCGAGGGGCGCTTCGACCATTACGTGGCGAGCGTCCTCGCCGAGTGGCAGCGCTCCACCGATGAGCGGCTGGGCCTGGTGGCGAGCGATCTGGCGGAGCTCGGCCTCACCTGGAAGGTCCGAGCCCGTCGGAAGAGCGACACGCAGGTCTCGATCGAGGTGGGGCGGCTGCCGCGGGCCGCTCGCGGCGGCGCCAACGACCTCGTCGAGATCGCCGACGTGGGCGTCGGCGTGAGCCAGTCGCTCCCCGTGCTCGTCGCGCTGCGCCACGCGAGGCCGGGGCAGCTCGTGTACATCGAGCAGCCCGAGCTGCACCTTCACCCGCGGGCGCAGACTGCCATGGGCAACATCCTGGTCGCGGCGGCGCAGAGGAGTGCGGGTGATCGTGGAGACGCACAGCTCGTTGGTCCTCCTCGCGATCCAAGCCGCGATCGCGCGAGGCGTGAGAGGGCTGCGTCCCGACGACGTAGTGCTGCACTGGTTCAACAGAGATCCGCGCAGCGGCGACACCACCATCAGCACGCACTACCTGACCGGAGACGGGGCGCTGCCTGACTCGCCCGTGGACTTCGACGAGGTGGAGCTCGAGGCCCACGCGGCGTACCTCGATGCGGTCGAGCGCGGATGAGCAAGAAGCAAGAGCTCGCCTCTCGCCGACTCGTCGTCGACGCCAACGTGCTCCGAGGCGCATCGCGAACGGACGGCGGTCCGCCTGCCGGTGTTCGATGCCGGGGCGTCCTGCAGGCCGTGCTCCGGATCTGCCATCGGGCGGTGCTCTCCCCGGCTCTGGCGGGGGAGTACGACAAGCATGCCTCGGGCTTCGCGGTGCGGTGGCTCGCTGCGATGCAACGAAAGGGGAAGATCGTCGACACGGCGGCCGCGACGACCGGTCGCTCGCGCGGCTGGCTCCAAGAGACGAGCTACTCGCCGGCTGAGCGTGAAGCGGTGGAGAAGGACCTGCACCTCGTGCTCGCCGCGCCGAACAGCGTGTCATCTCGGCGGACATGAACGCAGCGAGGCTCTTCGCGCGGATCGAGGATCTGGCAGCGATGGTATGGGCCGACGTCCAGGCCGGCGGCGTGGAGGACTGGCTCCAGCGTGGCGCGCCCGACGGTGAGCAGACGCTCGCGGACATCGCCGAGCCGGTCCCGACCACGCGGTACACGCGCCGCTGACCTGTCGCGCTCCGACAGAGCGGTGCTGGACGCGCGAAGCGCGTGCGGCGAGTCGAGAAGGGCGTTGTGGCCGCGGCGTCCTTCGACTGCGGCTCGCTTGCGCGAGCCGCGCTCAGGACGAACGGGTGGGGGAGGCAATCGATCATCTTCCCGATGGTCCGGTAGCGACAGCACGCTCCTCGTCACAGCGGCAGGCACGCTCCGTGGTCACAGCGGCAGGCACGCTCCGTGGTCACAGCGGCAGGCCTTGACTACGACAGGCATGGCGTGCGCGCGCTGTTTGCG
>JAEZBP010000797.1 GCA_023427125.1 Pseudomonadota bacterium
CGATCACGTCGAGCGCCGCGAGCACGACCGCCGCCGCGAGCGGGTTGCCGCCGAAGGTCGAGCCGTGCGAGCCGGGCGTGAAGACCTTCATCACCGCGTCGTCCGCGCAGATGCACGAGGCCGGGAGCATCCCTCCCGAGAGCGCCTTGCCGAGCACGATCACGTCGGGGCGCGCGTCCTCGTGCTGCCACGCGAACATCCGCCCGGTCCGCCCGAGCCCCGTCTGCACCTCGTCCCAGGTCAAGAGGACGCGGTGGCGCGTGCACAGCGCGCGCACGCCTCGCATCCATCCATCGGGCGGAATGCGCGCGCCCCCTTCGCCTTGGATCGGCTCGAGCAGCACGCCCACGGTGTTCGGGCCGATCGCCCGCTCGATCGCGTCGAGATCGCCGAAAGGAACGGTCACGAACCCTGGTGCTGCCGGTCCGAACCCTCGCCGGGACTCGTCGTCCGAGGAGAACGACACGATCGTCGTCGTGCGCCCGTGGAAGTTGTTCGCCGCGACGATGATCTCCTGCTGCCCGTCGGGCACGCCCTTCACCTCGGCGCCCCAGCGGCGCATCGCCTTGATCGCGGTCTCGACCGCCTCGGCGCCGCTGTTCATCGGCAGCACCTTCTCGAAGCCGGTCAGGCGCGCGACGCGCTCGAGCATCGCGCCGAGTCGATCGTTGTGGAACGCGCGTGAGTGCAGGGTCAGCCGCCCCGCTTGCGCGACCAGCGCCTCGACGATGCGCGGGTGACAGTGGCCCTGCGCGAGGGCGGAGTACGCCGACAGGAAGTCGTAGTAGCGGCGGCCCTCGACATCCCACACGTAGGGGCCCTCGCCGCGCGCCAGCACGACGGGCATCGACGCGTAGTGACCCGCGCCCCAGCGCGCGGCGCGCTCGATGTGCTCGGCTGTCGTGGCGCTCATACTGCGACCTTGGGGTCGCGGGCACCCGAATGGAAGCCACCTGGGCCGACGCGGCGAGGCGCGAGTCGATCAGGCCGGAGGGGGCGGACGGGTGCTCAGCTTCTTGCCGAGCCGCCCGAGCTCGCCGCTGCGCTCGCCCGGGCGCGAGGGATCGCCGGACGCCTTCCCCCGCGGCCGCTCGAGGCGGTAGGTCACGACCGAGCGGGCCGCGAGGTCGTGGAGGCTCTTGCCCTCGGGGTGGAAGAGCGCGACCGAGAGCCCGGCCATATAGAGCAAGGTGAGGAAGCCCTGGCTGATCGCCATCGCGATCAGCACGTTCTGGAGATCGCCGATGTGCGTGGGGTGGAGGCTCTCGATCGTCTCGAGCAGCTCCGGGATGCCGGCGGTGAGCGCGATGATGGCGCCGGTGAGGATCGGCATCCAGAGCGAGACGAGCGTCCGGAGCAGCGCGCGCCCGGGGCCGAGCCGCGAGCCGTCCTCGCGCCGCACCTCGATGCCGAAGAGGAACTTCGCGGGGCTCTGCCCGCGCCAGGCGTGGCCCAAGGTCACGATCGCCAGGTAGACCAGGAGCCCGATCCAACCGAGGAAGCCGATCAGGAGGCCGGCCACCAGGAAGTCCACGAGGACCGCGACCGCGCGCGTCGTGAACGGCGCGTACGCGCGCTGGCTCGGCGCGGCCTGCTCGAGCGCGGCGATCAGGGCGTCGTAGTCCTCGTAGCGGTCGTCCGGCTTCTTCTCGAGGAGCGTCTCGACCACGCGCGCGAGCGGCCGCGGGACGTGCGGCGCGACCTTGGCGAGCGGGACGAGCGGCTCGCTGAGGTGCTTGGCGACGACGGCCATCGGGCGCGGGCCGTCGAAGGGCGGCTTGCCGCTCAAGAGGTGATAGAAGGCCGCGCCCATCGCGTACATGTCGGCGCGGTGATCGATCTCCTCGGCCACCGCCTGCTCGGGCGCGATGTAGTAGGGGCTGCCGACGAGCGCGCCCTCCTGCGTGATCTGGTTGTCGCCGTCGACCGGCTTGGCGAGGCCGAAGTCGGCGATCTTCAGGATGCCCTCCTCACCGAGCATGAGGTTCGAGGGCTTGATGTCGCGATGGATCACACCGGCGCGGTGGCCTGCGCGCAGGCCCTGCGCGACCTGGAGCATCGCCTGCCGCGCCTCCTCCGGCGGCAGGGTGTCGCCCCGCCGGAGCAGCGCCTCGAGGTCGCCGCCGGTGATGCGCTCCATCGCGAAGAAGAGCGAGTCCTCGCCGCCGAGCGTCGGCCGGCGGCCGATGTAGTAGATGTGGACGATGTTCGGGTGGTTGAGGCGCGCCTGCGAGCGCGCCTCCCGCAGGAAGCGGTCGGTCATCCCGGGCAGGCTCGTGACGTCGGCGCGCAGCACCTTGAGCGCCACCGCACGGTCGAGCGACTCGTCGTGCGCGGCGTAGACCTCGCCCATGCCGCCGCTGCCGAGGCGCTCCTCGATGAGGAAGTGGTCGAGGCGCGCGCCGGCCAGGCCCGCGTCTGCCGAATCGTCCGACGCCGCCGCTCCCGGGTCGGTCGCGACGAGGGTCCTCGCGAGCGCCGAGGGGTCTTCCCGCACGGCGTCGAGCGTACCCGACGACGCGGGCACGAGCGAGCGCCGCGGATCGTTAGATTTCCTTTGCGGCAGCGGCCCTTCGAGCTTACAAACCGCGCGACTATGCGAGACGGCACGAGCCGCGAGGTGCTGCCCATGGAGCTCGAGCTGGACGACGAGGAGCGCTGGACGACGCAGCGCAGCGCCGACCTCTACCAGATCAAGGGGTGGGGTCAGCCCTACTTCCGCATCAACGACGCCGGCCGCGTCGAGGTCGCGCCCGATCCGACCCGCCCCGAGGCGTGCGTGGACCTCTACGCGCTCACCCACGACCTCGAGGCGCGCGGCCTCGATCTGCCGCTGCTCATCCGCTTCTCGGACGTGCTCGAGGATCGCATCCGCCGCCTCAACCAGTGCTTCGAGCGGGCCATCCGCGAGTACGAGTACGAGGGCGCCTACCGCGGCGTGTTCCCCGTGAAGGTGAACCAGCAGCGCCACCTCATCGACGAGGTCGTCAAGCACGGCCGCCCCTGGAAGTACGGCCTCGAGGCGGGCAGCAAGCCCGAGCTCCTGATCGCGCTCTCCGCCTCGCAGGAGCCCGGCGCGCTCATCATCTGCAACGGCTACAAGGATCGCGCGTACATCGAGACCGCGCTGCTCGCGCAGCGCTTCGACAAGACCGTGATCGTCGTGCTCGAGCGCATCGAGGAGCTGAAGTTCGCGCTCGACGCCGCAGAGAAGACCGGCATCCGCCCGGCGCTCGGCGTGCGCGCCAAGCTCAGCGCCAAGGGCGTCGGCCGCTGGAAGAGCTCGGCCGGCGACCGCGCCAAGTTCGGCCTCACCGCGGCCGAGATCGTGCGCGTCGTCGACACGCTCGCCGAGCGCGACATGCTCGACTGCCTCCAGCTGCTCCACTTCCACATCGGCAGCCAGATCTCGAGCATCATCCCGTTCAAGAACGCGATGCGCGAGGCGGCGAACATCTACGTCGAGCTCGCCAAGATGGGCGCGAAGATGGGCTACCTCGACGTCGGCGGCGGCCTCGCGGTCGACTACGACGGGAGCAAGACCGACTACCACGCCTCGAAGAACTACGACGAGCAGGAGTACGCGTACGACGTCGTCAGCGAGGTGAAGGAGGGCTGCACCAAGGCGGGCATCGGCATGCCGACGCTCGTCAGCGAGAGCGGCCGCGCCATCAGCGCGCACCAGTCGGTGCTCGTGATGGAGGTGGTGGGCACGAACGAGGTGCGCTTCGGGGGCGAGCCCGAGCCGCCGGCCGCCGACGCCCACAAGGTGCTGCACGGCCTCTACGAGACGTGGAAGGGCATCCTCCCGAAGAACCTGCAGGAGAGCTACCACGACGCCGTGCAGGGCAAGGAGGAGGCGGAGAGCCTCTTCAAGTTCGGCTATCTGTCGCTCCGCCAGCGCGCGCAGGCCGAGCGTATCTTCTGGCATTGTTGCGAGAAGATCATGGCCAACCGCGGCCGGCTGCGCCGCGTCCCCGAGGAGATCCAGGACCTCGAGGACATCATGGCCGACATCTACTACTGCAACTTCTCGGTCTTCCAGTCGGCGCCCGACGTGTGGGCGATCGAGCAGCTCTTCCCGATCATGCCGATCCACCGGCTCGACGAGGAGCCGACCGTCCGCGCCACCATCGCGGACCTCACCTGCGACAGCGACGGGAAGATCGACCGCTTCATCGACGTGGAGGACGTGAAGCACGCGCTCGAGCTGCACCCCGTCTCCGACGGCGAGCGCTACTTCCTCGGCCTCTTCCTCAACGGTGCCTACCAGGAGATCCTCGGCGATCTCCACAACCTCTTCGGCGACACCAACGCCGTGCACGTCGCCGTCGCCGAGGATGGCACGTACGAGATCACGAACGTCGTGAAGGGCGACAGCGTCCGCGAGGTGCTCGGCTACGTCGAGTACGACACCGAGGAGATGGTCGAGCGCGTCCGCCTGCAGGCCGAGCGGGCGCAGCGCGCGGGCCTGATCACGATCGAGCAGGTCAAGCTGCTGATGCGCCACTACGACGACGCGCTGCGCAGCTACACCTACCTCACGAGCGACTGAGTTTGCTTTGCGCGCGCTTCGCGAGCGCGCTGAGTTGGCTGGGCGCGCGCTTCGCGAGCGCGCTGAGTTGGCTGCGCGCGCTTCGCGAGCGCGCGGGCCGAGCGACGCAGCACCGACCCGCTGGCGCTTCCCATCCCCGGTGTCCAGTCAGCCGGCGCGGCTCGGCGTTCCGAACGCGGCGATCTTGCGGCAGTCTTCGAGATCGCTGGACTGACGGAGGCTCGAGGTGACCGGAATCATCGCCATGATCGTCGCCGGAGGCGCGGGGCTCCTCCTGCTCGGCTGGGTCCTCAGCGGCGCTCCCACCGAGCGCGCGATCAAGAAGGCGGCCAAGCGCCGCGTCGCCGACGTCCGCGAGGGCGAGCAGGCGCGCATCGTCGGCATGGTCGAGATCGAGGCGCCGATCGCCGCGCCGCTGAGCGGGCGGGAGTGCGCCTTCTGGACCGTCCTCATCGAGGAGAAGGGCCTCAGCGACATGTGGAGCACGGTGCTCTCCGAGCAGGGCGGCGTCGACTTCCATGTCCGAGACGAGAGCGGCAGGGCGCTCGTCCGCCTGCACGCGGACCACGTCGAGCCCTCGCTCACGCACGACCGGCACTTCATGAGCGGTGCGTTCACCGACGCGGGGCCGCGGCTCGAGGCCTTCCTCGCGCAGCACGGGCAGACCAGCAAGGGCTGGGTGATGAACAAGCGCATGCGCTACCGCGAGGGGGTCGTCAGCGCCGGCGAGCGAGTGGCGGTCGTCGGCTGCGGCCGATGGGAGCCCGACCCGGACCCGAAGCTCGGCAGCTCCGGCTACCGCGACGGCCGCCCGACGCGCCTCGTGATCAGCTGCGAGGGCAGCAAGAGCTACCTCTTGCTGAGCGACGTGCCCTCGACGACCGAGTGAGATTCAGCGCGCGAGGAGGTCGCGGACGAGCTCGCTGATCTCCTCGGTGCGAAACGGCTTCTCCAGGAACGAGACGCCTCGGCCGAGGTCGTCGCCCAGCTCTCCGTCCGTGTAGCCGGAGATGAAGAGCAGCTTGGTCTCGGGCGAGCGCTCGCGGATCGCGCGGCCGAGCTCGGGGCCGGACATCCCGGGCATCAGGACGTCGCTGATCACGAGATCGATGTGCGGGCCTCCGCCGAGCGCGAGCGCGAGCGCCTCGCTCGGCTGCCCCGCGCCCAAGACGGTGTAGCCACGCTCCGTGAGGACGGTCTGGAGCACCTCGCGGATGTAGGTCTCGTCCTCCACGACCAAGATGGTCCCCGGGCCCGCGGGCGGGACGGTGGACGGCCGGCTCGCTTCGATCGGCTCCGGCTCGCTCGCCATCGGCTGCTCGGCCGGGGCCGCCGGGAAGTACAGCCGGAGGATCGTGCCGCGCCCCGGCTCGCTCTCGATCTGGATCGCGCCCTCGCTCTGCTCGACGAAGGCGTACACCATCGAGAGGCCGAGGCCGGTCCCCCGCCCGCGGCTCTTGGTCGTGAAGAAGGGATCGAACGCGCTCTCGCGCACCTCGCGCGGCATGCCGATCCCGGTGTCCTCGACCGTCACGCAGGCGTGAGGCCCCGCGAGCAGCCGCGGGAGCAAGCGCACCGCCTCCTCGTCGAGATCCACGCGCGCGGTCGTGATGCGGAGCGTCCCCCCTTCCCGCATCGCGTCGCGCGCGTTCACGGCGAGGTTCACGATCGCCTGCTCGCAGAGGCCCTTGTCGACGAGCGCGCGCACCGGCTGCGGCGCGAGCTCGGTGAACATGTCGATGTGGGCCGGCGTGAGGCGGCGCAGCATGGGCACGATGTCGGCGATGATCGCGTTGAGATCCAGGGCCTCGCGGTTACGCGCCTGACGCCGGGCGAACGTGAGCAGCTGCTTCGTGAGGTCGCTGGCGCGGGTGACGACGTCCTTGATGATCTCGAGCTCCCCGCGCGCGTCGGCGTGGAGATCGGTGCGCTGCTCGAGCAGCGAGAGCGCGCTGAGCACGACCATCAGCATGTTGTTGGAGTCGTGCGCGAGGCCACCCGCGAGGCGCCCCACCGCCTCCATCTTCTGCGCGTGCGCGAAGGCATCCGCGAGCGCCGCCCGCTCGCGGACCGTGCGCGCGAGCTCGAGCGCGACCGGCACCTGGTACGAGAGCGCGATCAGGATCTCGAGCTCCTCGGTGTCGAAGCTGCGCCGATCGGGATCGCGCTCGATGTAGAGCGCGCCGGCGGTGCGCTCGCGCAGCCAGAGCGGGATCGCGACGGCCCGCGCGTCGGCCTCGCCGTCGTCCCCTGCGCCGGGCAGCTGCACGACGCCGCTCTGCTGCGCCCTCTCGACGAGGGCGCGCACGCTCGCGCCGGCCCAGGGCTCGCCGGACCGCATCCGGCCGACGGTCAGCGCCTTCGCGTCACGCCCCTCGGGCTCGAAGAGCAACAAGGCGCGGTCGCCGTCCACCGCCTCGAGCACCTCGTCCACGAGGACGCGCGCCTGCTCGTCACCGCCGAGCTGCCGCGCGCCGACCCGCAGCACCGAGAGCAGCGT
>JAEZBP010000854.1 GCA_023427125.1 Pseudomonadota bacterium
AGTAAGAGCCATCGGAGCCGCGAAGGATGTACACGAAGAACGGACACACGGGGATCTCTGGGGCAAGCGGGCGACTCGAACGGTATGCCCGCTCCTATCGCCGCTGCGCGCTACCGTTGCGTACGTAAGCGTTCAGGTGCTGGTGGAGCACGGCTTCCCAGGCGACGCTGATCGGGGCTTACGTCCGCACTCGGCCTCGTTACGTACGGAAGTACGCGCCTCGACACTCGCTTGCGGGGGCACTCCCGCTGAGCGCCGCCTGGAAAGCCGCATGCTGGTGGGCCTGAACGGGTACGATCAGGGCAGCGACGGGATCGTGCCGGGTTCCGATCCTCGGAGGATCATGAAGGGCGAGTAGTGGATGACGCCGACGCCAGGGCCGCCTTCGTTGCTCCGATAATATCCGTAGTGGATCGTGTAGTTGATATCGCCCGCGGCGATCGTCGCTCCGTGGCGCTCCCCCACCATCTCGCCATCCATGTAGATCGCGAAGTATCCATCGGATCCGCTGGACACACGCTCGTGGAACGTGAACTGCGTCCAGCGGCCACGCAGCGCCGTCACCGTCGTGATGTCCTCGAAGGTGCCGCGCGGAGTGCCCGGCGGGGTGAAGTCGATCCGGTCTCGGTGTGCGTTCAGGGTGAACCAGTCGACTGGGGTGTCGTAGCCGTTCTGGAACTTGCGCTGAACGAACGTGGCCCACCGGTGGGTCGTCGGGAAGTCCTCCGCGAGGCGCATCGCGAACGTCGCCCAGTACTCATCTCCGTCCCGGAAGATGTTCCCGCGGGGAGGCACGCGCTCCCGCCGGCCCTCGGCGGGATCGATCGAGAAGAGCTCCGCTCGAGGATTGTCGCCGGCGGTGCCGGGCGAGGAGTGGTCGTGGTTCGCCACCTCCACCCGATACGCGGGCAGCCCGCCGGGTCCGGTCACGTGCTGGATGGCGTCCGGCCGCATCGTGTCGGACCAGCGCCACACCATCGATTGCCAGTCGCTGAAGTCGTAGGCGTAGACGCCCTCGATGTCCGGGCCGCCTCCGGTGTCCCACGCCGTCTGGTGCACGTACCCGGCCGGGACTTCGATCGGATGGCGGCCGGGATACACCGTCTGCGCCTCGGGGATGAACCCGTACTCCACTCCTCGTGGCTCGGGCGCCTCCGAGACGGCGAAATCGCAGCCCGTCAGCGGAGGACCGCCGGTGCCGACGGCGACCGTCCAGGCGTCGAGCGAGGTGACCGAGAGCTGCGTCTCGCGGAACGAGTAGGCGTTCGCGATGCGGAGCTCATCGCCCACCGGTTCGCCCTCGACGCGCCGCTGGACATACGCCGAATACGTCCGGCGCGTCACGTCGACGACCATACGGATGTGATAGGTCGCTCCAGCCTCGTACGCGAGGACGCTCTCGGCCTGATACTGCGCGCCGTTGCGCGCCCTGATCTCGCCGCTCACGTCGTCGAACAGCACGATCGCGGCCAGGTCGGCCCACTCGGCGCCGGCGCCCGACGCGAGCGCGAAGGCTCCGGAGGCAGGGGCGGCGGCCACCGTCAGATCCGCCTCGGCCACGAAGCGCCCGCTGCGCGCGGGCATCATCGTGGAGCCCCAGCGGTCCGAAGAGGCGGTGACGCACGAGGTGTCCGGCGGGTCCTCGGTGCCCGCGTCGTGCGAGCTCGGGTCGGGGGGAGGGTCGCCCGCGTCGCTCGCCGGCCCGCCGCCGTCGCTCCCCGCCACGCCGCCGTCGCTCAACAGGGGAGGGTCAGAGCCGATCGCGCCAGCGCATCCGGAGAGCGAGAGCGCGGAGAGGAGGCACGTGATGAACGTGATGGAATTTCGCATGGTGATGACCTCGCTTCACGCTGCCACTCGAGGTCATCGCCCGCTGTTACAGTCGCTGCGCAGGAGGCCGGGGCAGGAGCCGCGAGGTCAGCGCAGGAGGTGGCGCGCGACCAGGAGGCGCTGGATGTCGCTCGCGCCCTCGTAGATGCGGAGCGCGCGCACGTCCTCGTAGAGGCGCGCGACCGGGTGGCCGACCATGACGCCGCGGCCGCCGTGGAGCTGCACCGCGCGATCGATCACCCGGAACGCCGCCTCGGTGGCGACGAGCTTGGCCATGCTGCCCTGCGCGGCCTGATCGTCCGTGACCTCTTGGTCGCTCCGCTCGTCGAATCCCTCGTCGTCGTGCAGCGCGGCGGCGCGATAGACGAGCAGGCGCGCGGCCTCGAGGTCGCACGCCATGTCGGCGAGCGCCATCTGCACCGCTTGCTGCGAGGCGAGAGGCTGGCCGAACTGGCGGCGCGCCTTCACGTGGCGCACCGACTCGTCGAGCGCCCGCTGCGCGAAGCCGACCGCCGCCGCGCCGACGGTGGTGCGGAAGCGGTGCAGGGTGCCGAGGGCGATGGCCATCCCCTCGCCCTCGTCGCCGATGCGCTGATCGATCGGCACCCTCACGCCGCTCAAGGCGAGCGAGCCGATCGGGTGGCCGCCGAGCACCTTCGTCGGCGTCGCGCGCAGGCCCTCGCTGGCGGCCGGCACGACGAAGGCGCTCAGCCGCCGGCGCTCGCCGACGGGCGCGGTGGCCGCGAAGAGGACGTAGGTGTCGGCGACGCCCGCGTTCGAGATGAAGACCTTCTCGCCCTCGAGCACGTATGCGTCGCCCTCGCGCCGCGCGCTCGTGGCGATGCCCGAGAGATCGGAGCCGGCTTCGGGCTCGGTGAGCGCGAAGGCCGCGACGTGCTCGCCCCTCCGGATCGGCTCGAGCCACCGGGCGCGCTGGGCCTCGGTGCCGTGGGTGGTCAGCGCGTAGCTGCCGAGGCCCTGCATCGTGAACGCGAGCTCGAGCAGGGGAGAGGCGTGCCCGAGCCGCTCGCGCGCGAGGCAGACCGCGCGCCACGAGATCGTGTCCGTCGTGTCCGTCAGCAAGCCGAGGAGCCCGCGCGCGCCGAGCATGCGCACCATCGCGCGGAGCGCCTCGCCGGGCTCGCCGGCGCGCGCCTCGATCGCGAGGCCCTCCTCGATCACGCGGCTCGCGCCCTCCCAGCCCGCCGCGATCACCTCCTCGTCGAGGAACGCGCGCGCGAGCTCGCTCACTCGAACCTCGGCGGCCGCTTCTCGACGTGCGCGTCGTAGGCCTCGCGGAAGTCCGGGTGCTCCATGCAGATCGCCTGCGCCTGCGCCTCGGCCTCGATGCCGGTCGTGAAGTCGACGTGCGCCTCGTACTCGAGCATGCGCTTGGTCATCGCGTGCGCGAACGCGGGGCCCTTGGCCAGGGCGGTCGCGAAGGCGTGCGCCTCGTCGCGCAGCGCCTCGGCGGGGACGACCCGGTTGACGAGGCCGATGCGCTCGGCGCGCTCGGCGTCGACGAACTCGCCGGTCAGGAGCAGCTCGCTCGCGCGGCCGAAGCCGACGACGCGGGGCAGGAGCCACGAGGCGCCCATGTCGGCGCCGCTCAGCCCGACCTTGGGGAAGAGGTAGGCGATGCGGGTGTCGGGGGCCGCGATGCGCACGTCGCAGGCGAGCGCCATCACCGCGCCCGCGCCGCAGCACACGCCGTGGAGCGCGGCGATGACCGGCGGCCGCGAGGTGCGGATCGCGTGGATGAGCGCGCCGGTCATGCGGGTGAACTCGAGCAGGCCGCGCATGTCGCGCGAGAAGAGCTCGCCGATGATGTCGCGCACGTCGCCGCCCGAGCAGAAGCCGCGCGGCCCCTCGCCCCGCAGCACCACGGCGCGCACCTCCGGGTGGCCCTCCTTGAGCGCGCGGAAGGTGTCGCGCAGCTCGCCATAGACCTCGAAGGTGAGCGCGTTGATGCGCTCGGGCCGATCCAGGGTCACGGTGCCCACGCCGGCATCGTCGAGCTCCCAGCGGAAGCTCTTGGGGTCGATCGTCATCTCACCAGCTCCTCTCACGGCAGCACGGCGGTCGCTTCGATCTCGACCTGCGCGCGATCCTCGAGCAGGCCCTTCACCTCGACGAGCGCCATCGCCGGGAAGTGCTTGCCCATGCGCTCTCGGTACGCGGCGCCGATCGCCTTGTTCTCGGCCTGGTACCGCCGCTTGTCGGTCACGTAGATCGTGAGCCGGCCGATGTGCTCGGGGCCGCCGCCCGCCTCGCGCACCACCGCGAGCACGTTGTCGAGCGCGAGCGCGAACTGGCCGGCCAGCTCGTCGGTCGGGAAGCTCATCTCTCTGTCCCACCCGATCTGCCCGGCGATGAAGAGGATGCGTCCCCCCGTCAGCACCAGGCCGTTCGAGTAGCCGCGGGGCGCCGCGAGGACCTCGGGGTTGATCACTGTCGCCACGGGCCGCGAACGTAGTCGAGCCGGGGGGCGAGGCGGGCGAGGAAGCTCACGATCCGACTCGCGGCTGGCCTGCATCGTGCTCAGCTCGGGAGCCCAGTGGAGTGCGCGGGGCCGATATTCGAGCAATAACTCGGCTCGGCACCCGGTGACGCGGTGCGTAAAGGCGTTCGCGGTGCGTTGTGGTATACGCGCCGCCTGAGCTGCGAGGCGATCGGATGAGCGAGATGAGGTCAGGTCGGGAGCTCATTGCCGCGAGCAAGGAGTTCCAGCCGGAGAGCCGGGCGCGGAGCTGGGCCCACTTCGTGGAGACCTTCGCCGTCACCTTCGCGCTCGCCGCGGCGCTCGTGCTCGTGCCCTACTGGTGGGTGAAGCTGCCGCTCGCGATCCTGCAGGGCCTCGTGCTCGTGCGGATCTTCATCCTCTACCACGACTTCATGCACAACTCGCTGCTGCGCGGCAGCCGTTTTGCCAAGTGGATCATGTACGCCTACGGCGTGCTGGTGCTGACCCCGCCGAAGACCTGGCGTCAGACCCACAACTACCACCACGCGCACACCGCGAAGATCGTGGGCTCGCACGTCGGCAGCTACCTCATGGTCACCACGGAGATGTGGGAGACCCTGACCCCGCGCCAGCGCCTGATGTACAAGCTCATCCGGCACCCGCTCACGATCCTGTTCGGCTACTTCACGATCTTCCTCTACGGCATGTGCGTCAGCTCGTTCCTGCGCGCGCCGCGGAAGAACTGGGACTCGCTGCTCGCGTTGATCGTGAACGTCGCCCTCAGCGCCGCCATCTGGTACTTCGCGGGTTTCGAGGTCTACCTCTTCGCGTTCTTCCTTCCGCTCTTCGTGGCCACCGCGACCGGCGCGTATCTCTTCTACGCGCAGCACAACTTCCCCGATCTCTACGTGCAGCCTCGCGACAAGTGGGACTACGCCCGCGCGGCGCTCGAGTCCTCGAGCTACATGGAGACCGGGCCCATCCTGCGCTGGCTGACCGGGAACATCGGCTACCACCACGTGCACCACCTGAACCCGGGCATCCCGTTTTATCGGCTGCCCGAGGCGATGGCGGGGATCCCCGAGCTCCAGAATCCGCGCAAGACCACCCTCTCGCCGGGCGACATCGCGGCCTGCTTCCGGCAGAAGCTCTGGGACGCCGAGCGCGAGGAGATGGTCGGCTACCCGAAGAACGCGCCGTCTCGGGACCAGCGCTCCTCGGGTGACGAGGCCGTCCAGGCCTGATCAGGCCGGCTCGTCCAGGCCCGATCAGGCCGGATTCTCGGCGCGCAGCTCGGGGCGGCGAACGACGTGGCCCGGGCCGTCGACGAAGTAGGCGATCGCGCTCCGGCCGATGGCCAGGGGGCCCGCGCCCGCGACCCCGGCGCCGACGATCGAGCCGGCGCCCGGCACGAGCTTCACGAGCTGCTGCGCGCTCCAGCGCAGGCCGAGACCCGCGCCGCCCACCACGCCGACCGACGCGAGCCACTCGGCGGCCGCGCGGCGGCTCCAGGGCCGGCCGCTGAGGTAGGCGATGCCGGTGACCATCGCCGCCTGCATCGGCAGGAGGAAGAACGCGTCGGCGAAGGGCACCGGCGCCAGGCCGATGGTCATCGCGAGCGCCGAGCAGCTGTTGACCAGCGCGCGGGCCACGCGGCGCTTGGTGTCCGAGCCGACCTCGAACG
The DNA here is from genome assembly GCA_023427125.1 of Pseudomonadota bacterium. Taxonomy (GTDB): domain Bacteria; phylum Myxococcota_A; class Polyangia; order Polyangiales; family Sandaracinaceae; genus JAEZBP01. The sequence goes on from JAEZBP010000854.1 coordinate 5,979, forward strand.
CGCGGACCGCCTCGATGCGCGCGGCGTCCGGCAGCTGATCGACGATCGCCTCGCCGAGGTGATCGACGTTCCATCGCGGGGCGCCCTCGGTGAGCAGCGGGCGCGCGCAGACGGCGAGGAACGACTCGCGCGGCTGCTTCAGATCGGCGAGGCGAGTGCGGAGCACGCTGAGCCCGTGCTCGATCGCCTCGACCTTGGGCGGCGGGTAGGGCGGCGTTGCGTCCGAGGGCGGCAGGACGTCGGCCTTGGTCAGCACCACGACGACGGGCGGCTTCTGACCGTGGCGATCGTCGAGGTGCGCGAGCAGCGTGGTGAGCGCCTCGTGGAGAGGGCCGGCAGCGCGCTCCTCGCTCGTCGCCTCGACCACGCCGACGAGCACGTCGGGGGTGCTCTCGTCGAAGGCGGGGCGGGCGAGCTCGAGCAGCGCGTCGGCGCCGGCGTCGGCGGGCAGCTCGATCCAGTCGAGGCGCCTGCCGTCGGCGTCGATGCGGACCCAGCGCCCGGCGTCGGGAGCCGGCGCGGCGCCGCCCTCGCCGAAGGTCACGGCGGAGAGCAGCGCGTTGGCGAGCGAGGTGCGGCCGCTGTTCGCGAGTCCGATCGCGGCGACGCGCGGGGCGCGGCGATCGTAGAGCAGGCGCCGGAGCGCCACGAGATCCCGCTTCATCGAGGAGACGAAGGGCAGCCGATCGAGGACCTTCATCCAGTCCTCGACCTCACTCTCACCCTCACGCCGTCGCGCTCCGCTCATCCGCTAACCTCCCGCTGCCGCGTAACTTGACGCTCTCGGGGCTCCGAGCCAACCGCCGAGGATCCGCGCGCCTTCCGAGCGGCGATCTTCGGCGAGGCCCAAGCGCGCTCTCGGCGCGGCCGTGGAGTGGCGCGGGGCTTCTCGGGGGCATCGGTCTTTGATACGACGAAGGCCCATGCGCGATTTCGCCACGCCGGTCTTCCCCGAGCGCTTCAACATGGCCGACTACTTCCTCGACGCCCGGGTGCGCGAGGGCAAGGGCGAGCGCGTCGCGATCGAGGTCGGGGATCGCCGCTACACCTATCGCGAGGTGCAGGAGCTGGCCGATCGCTGCTCCCACGCGCTCCGCTCACGCGGCATCGACGCCGAGGACCGGGTGCTCTTCCTGCTCTTCGACGGCGTCGAGTTCGCGGCGACGTTCTTCGGTGTGCTCAAGGCGGGCGCGGTCTTCTGTATGGGCAACCCGCTCTCGCCGGAGGCCGACCTCGACTACCTGCTCGGCTACACCAAGGCGCGCGCGGTGGTCGCCGACGCCCAGACGCTCGATCGGCTCGGCCCCGCGCTCGCGAAGCATCCCCGCTGCCGCGTGCGGCTGATCGTGGGGGAGGGCGGCGAGCTCCCGAGCGGCTTCACGCGCTGGGACGAGGCCCTCCGAGCGGCCTCGTCGAAGACCGAGAACGCCGATACGTCGCCCGACGATCTCGCGGGCTGGCTCTTCACGAGCGGCACGACCGGCAAGTCGAAGGGCGCCGTCCACTTCCATCACGACTTCCCCTTCAACACCGAGTGCTACGCCAAGCGCGTGCTCGGCCTGAGCGAGGACGACGTCTTCGTCAGCGTCTCGCGCCTCTTCTTCGGCTACGCGACGGGCACGAACCTGATGTTCCCCTTCGCCGTCGGCGGCAGGGCGGTGCTCTTCCCCGAGAAGCCGACGCCCGAGCGCATGTTCGCCGCGATCGCGAAGCACCGGGTGACGGTGCTGACCAACGTGCCGGCGATGATCCGACTGATGGTCGATCACGAGGCCGCCGGCGCGGCCGATCTCTCGTCGCTCCGCATGTGCCTGAGCGCGGGCGAGGCGCTCCCGCCCTCGCTCTACGCGCGCTGGCAGGAGCGCTGGGGGCACTGCGAGATCCTCGACGGCATCGGCTCGGCCGAGCTCTTCCATATCTACATCACGAACTACCCGGGCGACGTGCGCCCCGGCTCGCTCGGCCGGCTCGTGCCCGGCTACGACGCGCGCGTCGTCGGGCCGGACGGCGCGGACGTGCCCGACGGCGAGATGGGCCGGCTCTGGGTCCGCGGCGAGAGCTCGGCGCTCTGCTACTGGGGTGACCAGGCGAAGACCCGCGAGGTCTTCCACGGCGAATGGGTCGTCAGCGCGGATCTCTTCCGGCGCGAGGGCGAGTACTTCTTCTACGCGGGCCGCGGCGACGACATGCTCAAGGTGCGCGGCATGTTCGTGAGCCCGCTCGAGATCGAGGACTGCCTCGCGACGCACCCGGCGGTGCGCGAGTGCGCGGTGCTCGGCGTCGACGACGGCGAGGGGCTCACGGTGCCCAAGGCGTTCGTGGTGCTGCGCGAGGGCGCCGAGGGCAGCGAGGCGCTCGTGGCCGAGCTGCAGGAGCACGTCAAGACGCGGCTCGCGCGCTACAAGTTCCC
>JAEZBP010000941.1 GCA_023427125.1 Pseudomonadota bacterium
GCCGTGAGCCGCGCCGCCTGCGCCTCCCGCTCCGCCGCGTCGAAGCTCGGCGGCGGGAAGACCACCCGATGGAGCGGCTCTTCGCCGAGCGCCACGTCGGCCGCGCGATCCCACACCGCGCGCGCGGCCTCGAAGCGCATCGCGAGCGCGGCGCCCATCTCGAGGTGCTGGCTCCCCTGCCCCGGGAACATGAAGGCGACCGGCTCGCCCGCCGCCTCCCCGACCGAGACCTCGAGCCCGCCCGGCGCCGAGAACGGCTCGCCCTTCTCGAGGAAGGGCAGCGCCAGCTCGAGCTTCTCCGCGAGATCATCCTCGCCCTCGGCCACGATCGCGAGCCGCGCGGGCCCGCCCGCGTAGCGACGCTGCGTGTCGAACGCGAGCCAGCGCAGCATCCCCGGCCTGCGCGCGTCCTCGAGCAGCGCCCGCACCTCCGCCGCCAGCGCCCTCGCTTCGCCGCCGAGCACGACCAGCTCGGCCCCGCCCATCGGAACGCGCGGCGCGCGCCCCGGCCCCTCGTGCTCCTCGAGCGTCACGTGGAAGTTCGCGCCGCCGAAGCCAAACGCGCTCACCGACGCGCGCCGCGGGTGATCGCTCGGGCGGATCCACGGCCTCGCCCGGGTGCTGAGGTAGAACGGTCCGTCCTCGGTCAGCGCCTCGGTCGGCGTCTCCACCTTGATCGTCGGCGGGATCACCCCGTGGCGCAGCGCGAGCACCGCCTTGATCAGCCCGGCCGCCCCGGCGGCCGCCTTGGTGTGCCCGATCTGCGCCTTCACCGAGCCGAGCGCGCACGAGCTGGCGGCGGCGCCCTCGAAGATTTCGAGCAGCGCCTCGAGCTCGGCGGCGTCGCCGGCCGCCGTGCCCGTCCCGTGCGCCTCGACCAGCTCGACCGTCTCGGGCCCGTAGCCCGCGCGCTCGTACGCGCGGCGCAGCGCCTTGGCCTGCCCCGACGGAAGCGGCGCGTACACGCTCTTGGCGCGCCCGTCGGACGAGGTGCCGAGCCCGCGGATCACCGCGTGGATCGAGCGGCCCTGCGCGAGCGCGTCCTCGAGCCGCATCAACACGACCATCGCGACGCCCTCGCCGAGCATCGTTCCGTCGGCGCCGGCGTCGAAGGGCCGCACGTCTCCCGACTTGCTGAGCGCCGTCGTCTTCGCGAAGCACTCGAACATGAACGGATCGTTCATGGTGTCGGCGCCGCCGCAGATCACGACGTCGGACTGCCGGCTTACGAGCTCGTTCAGCGCCATGTTCAATGCGCCGAACGCGCTCGCGCACGCCGCGTCGGTGACGCAGTTGGTCCCGCCCAGATCGAGCCGATTCGCGATGCGGCCCGCGACGACGTTGCCGAGCACGCCCGGGAACGTGCTCTCCTGCCAGGGCACGTAGCGCGACGAGATGCGGGCGCAGGCCTCGTCGATCTGCGCCTCGCTCATGCCCATCTCGCGGAGCGCGCTCGCCCAGATCGGCCGCTGGAGGCGGCTGTTCATCTCGCCGAGGAGCTTCTGGGCGCCCGTCACCCCGAGCATCACGCTCACCCGATCGCGATCGATCTCTCCATCCCCGAAGGCGTCGGCGAGGGCGCGCTCGGCGACGACCAGCGAGAGCAGCTGCGTCGTGTCGGTGGCCGGCAGGATCGACGGCGGGATCCCCCAGCGCATCGGATCGAAGTCGATGGGATCGAGGAAGCCGCCGCGGTCGACGTAGATCTTGTCGGGCGCGCGCGGATCGGGATCGTAGTAGTCCTCGATCAGCCAGTGGGTGCGCGGGACCTTGGTGATGCGATCGCGCCCCGCCAAGATGTCCTGAAAGAAGCCGTCGACGTCCGACGATCCAGGGAAGAGGCTGCTGAGCCCGACGACGGCGATCTTCATCTTTGACTGCTCGTGACTCATGCGATGGACGCGACCGCGAGGCGCCGGGGCCGGACGTCGAAGGCGGCCTCGGGGACCGAGACGCCGAAGGTGCGCAGCTGCTGCGCGCGGGTGACGATCGCTGCGCCCTCGAGCAGGTTGAGCGCGATGGCGACCACGCCGCGCTGCGCCGGATCCTCGAGGAAGCTGCCGCGCGCCCAGTCGTTGAACGCGCCCATCGCGGGCCCGCACCAGATCTGGTAGTCGAGCCGGCGCGCGGGCTCGCCTTGGATCGCCCACTTGCTGCTCAGGCCGAGGTACCAGCGGAAGACGAGCGCCATGCGGTGCTTGGGATCGCGCGCCGCCCGCTCGAGCTCGCGCGGATCGCGCTCGCCGAAGAAGGCCTCGGTCGCGCGCCACACCTCGTCGATCGGCGCGCCGAGGATCTCGCGCTCGAGCTTCTCGCGCTCCTCGCGCGGGATCGCCTCGAGCGACGGATGGCTCGTATAGAGCGCGTACAGCCGGCCCGCGCGGGGGCCGAACATCGTGCCGCGGCGCAGCACCTGCACCTTCACGCCTTGCTCGAACATGTCGGCGGCCGGGGCCATCAAGACGTCGCCGGTGCCGGCCTCGGCGAGCAGGCGCTTGCCCTCGGGCGAGAGGCCCGCCTCGAGCGCGGCCTGGTTGATCGAGCCGGTCAGCACATACGAGGCGCCGAGCGAGAACGCCGCCGCGACCGCGCTCGGGGTGCCGAGCCCGCCGGCGGCGCCGACGCGGATCGAGCGCGCGTAGCCGTGCTCGGCCACCATTCGATCGCGCAGCCGCAGCACGACCGGGAAGACCGCCGGCAGCGCCTGGTTGTCGGTGTGGCCGCCGCTGTCGGCCTCGACCGTCACGTCCTCGGCGATCGGGACGCGCCGCGCGAGCGCCGCCTCGCGGGCGGTGAGCTTGCCGGCCCTCACGAGCGCGTCGAGCAGCGCCGCGGGCGCGGGCGCCAAAAAGCGGCGCGCGACCTCGGGGCGGCTGACCTTGGCGAAGACGTGACGCATCCGCGCCACCGTTCCGTCCGGCCGCTCCTCGAGCCCGCTGGCGGCGAAGCGCACGAGCGACGGAGTCAGATCGACGTAGGCCGAGGCGCTGACGCGGGCGACGCCGCGGGCGAGGTAGAGCTCGCAGACCCGCTCCTCCAGCGCCGGCTCGTTCGGCGACGCGATCAGGTTGGCGCCGAAGCTCGCGCCGCCCACCTCGCGCTCGATGGTGTCGAGGGCGCGCTCGACCCGATCGGGCAAGAGCCCCGCGGCGCCGAAGAAAGCGAGCATCCCCGCCTTGGCCATCGCGACGACCAGCTCGGCGGTCGCGATGCCGTTGGCCATCGCCCCGGCGATGTAGGGGAAGCGGACGCGGTGCGCCTCGAGGAACGAGCGATCGCCGAGCCACTCGGGGTAGGTCGCCGGCAAGGTCGCGAGCAAGAGGTGAGCGGGCTTGCCGTTGGCCGGGATCGTGCCCGAGACCTCGCCGGCATGCACCACGCCAACCCGCCCGCTCGCCCGCTCGCGCACGATGTGCAGTGGCCGGCGCACCTCGCGCACGGCCTCCACGATCCCCGCAGGATCGAAGCGCGGCGGCGAGCTGCCGGAGGTCCACCCTCCGATCGGCGTGAGTTCCGAGCCCATCACGAAGAACCGGCCGATTGGCCGAAGGCCCGACGTTAGTCTATGCCAGCCCGCCGAGCCACGCGTCGATGGCGCCCCTCCGGGGGAACGCTCCGCTCGGCGCTCAATGACCGAGCGCGATTCGGCACCACCCCCACCGGTCGTGCTG
>JAEZBP010000989.1 GCA_023427125.1 Pseudomonadota bacterium
GACAACTGCGATGGCGTGATCGACGCGCGCGACACGCCGAACGTGGTCTTCGTCTCCGGCGACGCGCACGGCAGCCTCTGCGGCGGCGCCGGCTTCCCGGACAGCTGCAAGACCGGCGTGCTGCGGGTCCTCGACGGCGCGAGCGGCGAGGAGGTGTGGTCGCTCGAGCGCCCTGCGCCCGGCTCGCTCGGGTTCGCGGGCATGTCCGTCGCGCTCGGCGACGTGATGGGCGACGAGAAGATGGAGATCGTCGCGTTCAGCGGCGAGGGCCGGCTCGTGATGGTATGGAACGAGGGGAGCGTGCTCGCGACCAGCGACGACGCGCACCCGCTCGTCGCGCAGGCGCTCTTCGGCTGGGGCGGGGGCATCGCGCTCGCGGACATCGAGGGGGACGGCAGCGTGGAGGCGGCGTTCGGCGCGACGGTCTGGTCGATCTCGCGCGCCGGCGTCATCACGCCCCGCTTCTCGGGCAGCGGCGGCGTCGGCTCGTACTGGATCGGATCGGCCTCGGCGCTCAGCTACTTCGCGAACGTCGATCTCGACAGCGCGCTCGAGCTCGTCGCCGGCACCACCGTGTACGAGCCCGACGGGTCGATAAAGTGGACGCGCGCGGCCGACTACCCCGACGGCTTCACGGGCATCGCCGATCTCGACGGCGACGGCGACGCCGAGCTCGTCGTCGTCACCAAGGACGTCGACGGGAGCAGCGACCCCGCCTACGTGGTCGTGCTCGACGCGGCGACCGGAGCCACGGTGATGGGGCCGCTGCCGCTTCCGAGCGTGAGCGCCGACGGAGGGCCGACGAAGAACGGCGGGCCGCCCACGATCGCCGACTTCGACGGCGACGGACGGCCCGAGATCGGCGTCGCGCAGCAGAACCGCTACTACATGGTCGACGTGGTGGACGGCGCGCTCGAGATCGAGTGGTCGGCGACCAACAAAGATCAGAGCTCGGCCGTGACCGGCTCGACCGTCTTCGACTTCGAGGGCGATGGGCGCGCCGAGGTCGTCTACAACGACGAGTGCTTCCTCTACGTCTACGACGGCGTCACCGGCGCGATCCGGTTCTCGGCGCCCACCTCGTCGTTCACGGCGACCGAGGCGTCGATCGTCGCCGACGCCGACGGCGATGGGCACGCCGACGTGCTGATGGTCTCGAACGGCGCCGGCGCGGGGTACGAGTGCGACGTCGCGCCGTGGAACAGCGCCGACGGCCCTCGCGTCGCGTGGACGCCGCCAGCCGGCGGCACGGCCTATCGCGGCCTCACGGTCTGGCGCGACCGCGCGCGGTCGTGGGTCGGCACGCGCGCGATCTGGAACCAGCACAGCTATCACGTGACGAACGTCTGCGCGTCGGGCGACTCCGCCTGCCCCGCGGGCTCCCACGAGGGGCAGATCCCGGCGAGGCCGCTCTCGCCGTGGAGCGTCGAGTGGCTGAACAGCTTCCGCCAGAACATCGCCGAGAGCGGCATCTTCGGCGCGCCCGACGCGGTCGTCTCGCTGCGCATCGAGTGCACCTCGCCGCCGCGGCTGGTCGCGACGCTGCGCAACGTGGGCGCCGGCCGCCTCGCCGCGGGCGTCGTCGTTCGCTTCGAGCATGGCGAGGGCGCGGCGGTGAGCCCGATCGGCACCGTGACCTCCCGCGCCGCGCTCTCGCCGGGTCAGGCGGTGGAGCTGCCCTTCGCGCTGCCCGACACGCTGGAGGCGACGGACGTCTTCCGCGCGGTGATCGAGCCGGACGCGCGCACGTTCCGCGAGTGCGACGCCGACAACGACAGCTCCGAGCTCGTGCGCGGCAGCTGCCTGATCTGACTCGCGCCGCTCACTCGCTCGGGAGCGGGGCGAGGTCCTCGGGGATCGTCAGGTGGAAGTGGAACTCGTGCAGCGCGTTGTGCGGCCGCATGGGCAGGCCGACCGTGGAGCGCAGACCGCGCGCGTCGAACCACTCGCGGAAGGGGCCGACGATCTCGGGGTCGTTGTAGTAGATGCGGACCTGGCCGCCGGCGCAGGTCGCGAGGATGCGGCCGAGGTCCAGCACGCGCGCGCGCAGCTCGCGCACCTCGCTCGGGCTCTTGCCCTCGTAGTTGGGCACGTAGCGGCCGCGCCCCTCGTTGCGCGTCATCATCGCGTGGGGGAGGTAGAGGTCGACGTCGACGCCGCGATCGTGCGTCGTGTGGCGCGGCCCCGGCGCGTCGAGGTCGCCGATCGCGAGGAGCTCGCCCGGCCAACGGCGCGCGTACTCGGCCGCGGTGCCGAGGATCAACGAGACGAGCCCCGGCCGGCCCCAGCGGTGCTCGGGCGTGGTGTTGCGCCAGATCGTGTAGAGCGGGGCGTGCACCGGGATCTGCCAGCGGCAGCGCGGGTAGCCGCGCCCTCGATCGCAGGGCGGCGTCTTCGGGACCTCGAGAGCCGGCTGGACGCACCGGTACTCCTCGGCCGCTGTCTCAGCGGGCGCCTCGGCCTCCTCGGGTGCCGCTTGCACCACCGCGGGCGCGCGCTCCTGCCCTCGCACCGAGCCGACGAGCCCGCTCGCCGTCACGAGCGCCCCCGCAGCGAGCGCCGACAGCACGATCGGCGCTCCGAGCTTCATCCACCGAGCCACGTTCTTCACCTCGCTGTTCTCCGTGGGAGCGTGACACACAGCACGTCACGCTTCGTTCCCAGTCGAGCGGAGCGGGCAGAGGTTGTCGCGCGATCGCCGCCCTCGGCAACCGGAGCTCATCCGCGCGCCGCCGACCAGCCGCCATCGCCTTCGGCGATGGCTCGCTCAGCACGAAGCGAGTCTCCCACCGTTCGCCCTGAGCG
>JAEZBP010001121.1 GCA_023427125.1 Pseudomonadota bacterium
GCGCAGAGGGTCGAGCCGCACGGCTCCCAGGCTCCGGCGTCTCGGCCGGCGTCTTCGCCGCCGCCTCCGCCATCGTGAGTGCCGAGGTGCACGCGGCCGCAGCCGGCCAACGCGAGACAAGCGCAGAGCGCCGCAAGGACGAGGCTAAGGGTTCGCATACGGAGGGTGAGTGGCCGGCGGACGACCGATCCGTCAGCCGGGAGGAATTCTTGCTCGACAGGGCCCGTAGGAACATGAACACTTCATGAATCGTTCAAGTGTCCCATCGATGAAGCCCGATCGGAAAGCCACCTCCTGCGATCACGACGCGCGCCCTCTGCGGATGGCGGCGCCGGCGGTGATCGAGCGGGCGGCGGCGCTGCTCAAGGCGGTGGGCGATCCGGGGCGGCTGCGCCTGCTCGAGCGGCTCGCGCGCGGCGGCGAGCACTGCGTGAGCGAGCTGGCCGAGTCGGAGAACGAGGGCATGTCGACCGTGTCGCAGCGCCTTCGTCTGCTTCGGGCCGAGCACCTCGTCTCGCGCCGCCGCGAGGGCAAGCACGTCTACTACGCGCTCAGCGACACCCACGTCCGCGAGCTGATCTACGCGGCGCTCGATCACGCCGCCGAACAAGCTGCCGAAGAAGGAGATGACCGATGAGCCACCACACGCACGACGACCACGATCACGTTCATGGCGACGACTGCGGCCACACCGCGGTGAGGCACGAGGGCCACGTGGACTACCTCCACGACGGGCACATGCACCACCCGCACGGCGATCACGTCGACGAGCACGCGGTCGCGGTCGGCCGCAAGAACCCCGCCGCGTGCACCCCCTCTCACGCGTGCGACGCGCACGAACAGGGTCACGTCCACGGCCCGGACTGCGGCCACGAGGCGGTCCCGCACGGCGATCACGTCGACTACCTCGTCGACGGGCACCTGCATCACCCGCACGGCGGCCACTGCGACGATCACGGCGAGCTCGAGCTGGGCTGAGTCGCTGTGCGCGCGCTGTGTTTGCTCGGCGCGCGCTGTGTTCGCTTGGCGCTCGGAGAACGCCGCGCGGCGCCGTCCCGGCTGACTGGAGACCGAGGAAGGGAAGCGCCGACCGGTCAAACACAGCGCGTGTCCTTGCCGGAGCTCGTCGAGTCGGTCGATCTCTGCCTGCCGAGCGGCCGGCTCGATCCGCGCGCGGTCGGCTACTCGCGCCGTCCGCTGACCCGCACCAACCTGCGAGGCTGGGGTCGCAAAAAGCGCTGGTAGTACTGGGGGATCGTCACGCCCACGCACGTGGTGGGCGTGACGATCGCGGACCTCGACTACGCGGGCCTCGGCCAGCTCTATCTGCTGGATCGCGCCACGGGACATGAGCGCGAGCACACCGCCGTGACGCCGCTCGGCCGCGGGATCGAGCTGCCCGATCACCCGCCGCCGATCCGCGCGCGGGCGAGAGGCCGGGGCCTGCGCCTCGAGCTCACCGACGAAGAGGACGGCACGCGGCTGCGAGGCGAGGGCGGCGGGATCGAGCTCGACCTCTTCGCCGAGGCCGGTGGCGATCGCCTCTGCGTGGTGGTCCCGTGGAGCGAGCGGCGCTTCCAGTACACCGTCAAGGACGTCGCGCGCTCGGTCCGCGGCAGCCTGCGGGTCGACGGCGCGCCGATCCCGGTCCCCGCCGGCGCATCGTGGGCGGTGCTCGATCGCGGGCGCGGCCGCTGGCCCTACCGCATCACCTGGAACTGGGGGGCCGGCAGCGGCGTGGTGGACGGGCGGCGCGTGGGCCTGCAGCTCGGGGGCAAGTGGACCACCGGCACGGGCTCGACCGAGTGCGCGCTCGTCGTCGACGGCCGGCTCTCGTACATGCCCATCGAGCCGGCGTGGAGCTACGACGGGCGCGACGGATCGAGGCCGTGGCGCGTCCACGGCGAGCGCGTCGACGCGACGCTGACGCCCTTCCACGTCCGCGAGGCGCGCGTCGAGGCGCTGCTCCTGTCGACGGCGACGCGGCAAGCGTTCGGCACCTGGGAGGGCTGGGCGAGCGACGAGTCCGGCGCGCGGGTGCGTCTCGACGGCCTCGTCGGCTGGGCCGAAGAGGTCACCAATCGCTGGTGAGCGGGTATAGTGCGCCGCGTGACGAGCTCGACACAGCACCATGTCGAGGAGTGGCACGTGCGCCGCCAGCGTCCCGACGCGCGCACGACGCTGATCTCCTTCATCGACGCCAACGCCGACCGCATCAGCTGCGGGTACTTCCTCGACAAGCTCGAGTCGAGTGAGGCCTTCCGCGATCTCTTCATCGGCGTGCTGGCGGAGCACGACGCGAAGCTCTTCGTCTGGCAGATGCCGTCGGTCAGCCGCGCGACGCTCGAGAGCGAGTTCGAGTGCGCGCTCACCGAGGCGGCGCCGCCCGCGAAGAAGAAGATCAAGATCGACCCCGAGGTGTTCGCGCCGCACGTGCGCGCCGACGAGACCGTGGTCGCCTTCCCGAGCCCCGACGGCAGCGGGACGCTCGTGGTGCCCTGCCCCAAGCAAACGGAGGGCTGGTACGCGGAGCTCGCCACGTTCCTGCGGCGCGTGCGCCCCGCGCAGACCCACGCGCTCTGGCAGGCGCTCGCCCGCGCCGCGAAGGCCGCCGTCGCGACGCAGAAGGTCTGGCTCAGCTCGTCGGCCCCCGGCGCGCCGTGGCTGCACATGCGCGTCGACACCGGCCCGACCCACATCACCTACCGCCCCTACGCTCGCTGAGCTTGCTGTGTTGGCTTTGCGCGCGCTTCGCGAGCGCGCGGACCGAGCGGCTCGGCCCTCCTGACCGGTCGGCGCTCCCCGTCCCCGGTGTCCAGTCAGCCGGAACCGCTCGCTCGGCGTTCCGCTG
>JAEZBP010001126.1 GCA_023427125.1 Pseudomonadota bacterium
GACCAGCACCGCGAGCTCGCGGACGACCTCGAAGCCGCGGCGGTAGTCAGCGACGATGACCGCGTGCGAGACGCCGGGGTGCGCGGCCAGCGCCGCGACGTAGGGCTCGAGCAGCGCCCGCGCGCGATCGCGGCGCATCAGCCCCTGCGTCCGCGAGAGCTCCGCGATCTGCTCGAGGACGCTGGCCTGCGTCTTCTTGCCGAAGCCCTTGAGGTCGACGAGCCGGTTCTCCTTGCACGCGTACTCGAGCTCGCCGAGCGAGGTGACGCCGAGCTCCTTCCAGAGCGCGCTCACCTTCTTCACCCCGAGCCCCTTGATGCGGCGGATCTCGAAGAGCCCCGCCGGCAGCTCGGCCTCGAGCTTCCCGAGCGCCTCGGGGCGCTGGCCGGCGAGGACGTCGTCGATGATCGCGAGCGCGCTCTTGCCGATCCCGCGGAGCTCCGCGAGCTCGCCGCTCTCGCGCTTCTCCGCGAGGTCGCCCTCGACGTTGCGGAGCGCCCACGAGGCCTGCCCGTAGCTGCGCGCCCGCGGATCCTCGAGCAGCTCGGCCGCGAACGCGAGCCGCTCGAACGTGTCGACCACCTGCCTGCGCGAGCTCGCCATCAGCCGTTCGCCTCCATCACTCTTTGGCCTCCGCCCAGCTCGCGCCGTGGCCGATGTCGACGACGAGCGGCACCTCGAGCGGGAACGCGTGCTCCATGCGATCGCGGATCAGCGCCTCGGCGCGCTCGAGCTCCTCGGGCGGCGCCTCGAAGAGGAGCTCGTCGTGGATCTGGAGCAGCATGGTGGTGTGCATGCGCTCGTCGCGGAGGCGCTCAGCGATCTGCAGCATCGCCAGCTTACATAGGTCCGCGGCCGACCCTTGGATCGGCGTGTTGGCCGCGATCCGCTCGCCGTAGGCGCGATCGGTGAAGTTGTTGCTCGAGAGCTCGGGGATGTAGCGCCTCCGGCCGAGCAAGGTCGTGACGTACCTCCGCTGGTGCGCCTCGCCGATCGTGGTGTCGAGCCACTCGCGCACCTTCGCGTAGCGCTCGAAGTAGCGATCGATGTAGGCCTTGGCCTCCGCGCGCGGCAGATCGAGCTGCTGCGCGAGCGCGGTCGCGCCCTGGCCGTAGATGGTCGCGAAGTTCACGGTCTTGCCGATGTTGCGCTGCGCCGGCGTGACCTGCTCCTCGGCCACGTCGAAGAGCTGGCTCGCGGTCCGGCGGTGCACGTCGACGTTCTCCGAGAACGACTCGGCGAGCAGCGGATCGCCGCTGAAGTGCGCGAGCACCCGGAGCTCGATCTGGCTCCAGTCCGCGCTGATCAGCACCCAGCCCTCGCGCGGGAGGAACGCCGCGCGGATGCGCTTACCGTCCTCGGTGCGGATCGGCGTGCGCTGCAGATCGGGATCGGTCGTGATGAGCCGGCCCGACGCGCCCGTGGTCTGCTGGAATGTGCAGTGCACGCGGCCGGTCTCGGGGTTGACCGCCTCGGAGAGGACGCGGGTGTAGGTGTTGATGAGCTTGGCGAGCGCGCGCTGGCGCAGCACCAAGCGGCAGATCTCGTGCTTGTTCGCGAGCCGCTCGAGCACCTCGGCGTCGGTCGAGTACCCGGTCTTGGTGCGCTTGACGACGGGGAGCTTGAGCTCCTCGAAGAGCACGTCGGCGAGCTGCTTGGTCGAGCCGATGTTGAACTCGTGCCCGGCCAGCGCGTAGATGCGCGCCTCGACCTCGGCCTTGCGCTCCTCGAACTCGACGCCCATCCGCCCGAGCTCGTCCTTGTCGACGCGGATGCCCGCGAGCTGCATGCGCCCGAGCACGTAGGCGAGCGGGATCGACTCCTCGTAGAGGTTCTTCTCCTGCTCTTCTTCCTTCAGGCGCTCTCCGATCAGCGGCCACACCTCGGCCACCGCGGCGGCGAGCTGGCAGGCCCACGGCGCGAGCTCGGCGAGCGGGACCTCGGCGAAGGCGCGCAGCTTCTTGCCGCTCCCGAGCACGGCCTTCTCCATCGCGAGCGCGCGGTGGAGGTACTCGCGCACGACCTGCTCGATGCGGTGCGGGATGATCTTGGTCGGTTCGACGAGGAACGAGGCGAGCTGAGTGTCGAAGCGGACGCCGGCGAGCTCGATCCCGTAGCGCGCGAAGAGCGTCCACTGATCGCGCATGTCGTGGAGGACCTTCGGCCGGCTCGCGTCCTCGAGCCACGGCTCGAGCAGCGCGATCGCCGCCTCGCCGAGGCCGCCCTCCCCCGCGATCGGCACGTAGCGCGCCTTGTCCGCCTCGGTGGCGATGGCCACGCCGGTCAGCGCCCCGGTGACGAACGAGGGCGGCTCCCAGACGGCGTGGATGGCGGCCGGCCGCTCGCCGAGCGACGCGAGCAGGTCACCGAGCTCGCTCGCGCTCGTGATGGCGCCGAAGTCCGCGCCGCTCGCGTCGACCTTGGGCCCGCCCTCGCCGCCCGAGAGCAGCGAGAAGAACTCGAGCTCGTGGTAGAGCGCCTCGATGCGATCGAGCTCGGGCTCGGGGATCGTGAGGTCGGCGATCGACATCGGCAGCGCGCAGCGCTGATCGATCGTGACGAGCTCGCGCGAGAGGATCGCCTGATCGCGATGCTCCTCGAGCGCCTTCTTCGCGCGGCCCTTGAGCTCGCCGAGGTGCTCGAGGATGCCGTCGAGCGAGCCGTACTTCTCGATCAGATCCACGGCGCCCTTCTGCCCGATGCCGGGAACCCCGGGGACGTTGTCGACCTTGTCGCCGATCAGCGCGAAGAGCTCGACGATCTTCTCGGGTGCCACGCCCCACTTCTTGCGCACGAGCTCGGCGTCGTAGGTGATGTCGCGCATCGTGTCGATCATCCGGACGCCGCTCTGACCGTCCCGGATGAGCTGGGTGAAGTCCTTGTCGGCGCTGATGATGTGGACCTCGTGCCCGAGCTCCACGGCCTCGCGCGTCAGCGTGCCGATCACGTCGTCGGCCTCGAGGCCGTCCACGCGCAGCATCGGGAAGTCGTGGACCTCGACGACCTTGTTGATCCACGGGATCTGCGAACGCAGATCGCCGGGCATGCTGGGGCGCTGCGCCTTGTAGGCCGGGTACGCCTTGTCGCGCGTGGTCGGGCCGGGCGGATCGAAGACCACCGCGCCCATCGCGGGCTTCCGGCCGGCGAGGATCTTCCGGAACATGAGCGCGAAGCCGTAGATCGCGTTCGTGGGCTGACCCTTCGCGGTCTGGAGGTTCGACGGAATCGCGAAGAACGCTCGATAGATCATCGAGCTGCCGTCGATCAGGACCACTCGCTCGCGTGCCATGGGGCCCGAGGATGCCAGACGCCTCCGCCCGGAGCACCCCGTCCGCTACGGGATCGTGTCGCGCAGATCGGTGACGGGGACCGGGTGGCGGATGAAGAAGCCCTGGCCGAGCTCGCAGCCGAGCTCGACGCACGCGCGGTGCTCGCGCTCGGTCTCGATGCCCTCGGCGACCACCCGCACCCCGGCCTCGCGCATCACGCGCACGAGCGCCGCCACGAGCTCCTGGCGGTTCGGGCTCTCGTCGATGTTGCGGATGAGGCTCATGTCGAGCTTCAGGAAGTCGGGCGGGACCTCGGCGAGCTCCATCAGCCGCGCGCGGCCCGCCCCGAAGTCGTCGTACGCGAGCTCGATGTTGCGCGCGAAGAGCTCGGCGCGCAGCGCCCGCATGGTCGCGTGGTCGACGATCGCCGCCTCGTGGATCTCCGCGACGAGCCGCCGGTCCGGGCCGAGCAACGCCGCCGCGCGCGCGAGCTCGTCGAGCAGGCCCCCCGCGAGCATCTCGGCCGGGTGCACGTTCATGAAGACGCGCTCGCCCGCAGCGGGGAGGGCCGGCACGTCGCCGAGCGCGGCGGCGCGCATGATGCCGCTGAGCTGGGTCGCCTTGCCGCGCTCGCCGGCCAGCCGGAAGAGCGAGGTCGCGTCGTAGTCG
>JAEZBP010001129.1 GCA_023427125.1 Pseudomonadota bacterium
GCGCAGAGGGCCTGCGCGCCGGGCTCGTCGCGGCGCTCGCGATCACGATCGCGCTCGGCGGCTGGCTGAGCAGCGCGCTCACCTACGGGCGCGCGAACGTGGTGCGCACGCTCGTCGAGGAGGAGACGCTGGCCGGCCGCATCTTGCTCCGGCGCTACATGCGCATCACCGACCTCGACGGCGATCGACACTCGTGGGGCTTCGGCGGGCGCGACTGCGACGACTTCGACGCGCGCATCCACCCCGGCGCGCTCGACGAGCCGGGTGACGGCATCGACATGGACTGCTTCGCCGGCGACGGCTCGCCGGTGATCGCGATGCACGGCGACGGCGCGTTCGGCGCGCGGCCCGCGGCGGTCCCCGCGCGGCCCAACTTCGTGCTCGTCACGATCGACGCGCTCCGGCCCGATCACCTCGGCCTCGAGGGCTACCCTCGCGACACCTCGCCCAACATCGACGCCTTCGGGCGAGACGCGGTGCGCTTCCGCGAGGTGCTCGCGCCCTCCTCCCGCTCGATCCGGTCGATCCCCGCGATGTTCACCGGGCTCTACCCCTCGCAGATCGCGTACGGCGGCGAGTACCTCTACCCGGCGCTCCTGCGCGAGAACACGACGCTCGCCGAGCTCTTGAACGAGAACGGCTGGGAGACCGCGGTCACGATGGGGACCGACTACTTCCACCGCGTGAGCGGCTTCTACCAGGGCTTCGACGACGTCGAGGAGGTCCTCGTCTACAAGCCGCAGCGGCAGCAGACGGTCGACCGCGCGCTCGTGCAGCTCGATCGGCTCGCCGCCTCGGGGCAGCCGTTCTTCCAGTGGATCCACCTCTTCCACGTCCACGCGCCCTACCTCAACCCGCCCTACCCCTCGCGCTACGGCGAGGAGTCGGTCGATCGCTACGACACCGAGGTGCACCTCGCGGACGCGGAGCTCGGCCGCATCCTGAGCGCGCTCCGCGCGCGTGGCCTCGACGAGCGCACCGTGGTGATCCTCGCCTCCGATCACGGCGAGGCCTTCCGCGAGCACGGCCACGGCGGTCACGCGCGCACGCTCTATCAAGAGGAGGTCCGCTCCGTGATGATGATGCGGATCCCCGGCGTGCCGGGGCGCCGCGTCGACGCCACCGCCTCGCTCATCGATCTGACGCCGAGCGTGCTCAACCTCGCGGGCATCGCGCCGCCGCACCCGATGCCGGCCGAGAGCGTCATCCCGCTGATCACGGGGGAGCGAGAGCCCGATCCGGAGCGCTGGTTCTTCGGCGAGCTCCTGCCGGACGGGATGTTCCCGTGGGACATCAAGACCATCCGCAGGGGCGACGCGAAGCTGCACTGGTGGGTGCAGGACGGAACGATCCAGCTCTTCGATCTCGGCGCGGACCCCGGCGAGCGGCGCGATCTCTCCGACTCTCGCCGCGAGCAAGCGAACGAGCTGCTCGGCACGCTGCAGGCCTGGGTGGCGCGCTCGAGCCGCGAGCAGCACCGCAACGCGGCGTTCTTGAGCGAGCACATCCTCCCGCGCCCGCCGAGCCGGATGACCCACCCGCTCGATCTGCACTACCCGGGGCTCTTCACGGTGCTCGGCTGCGACATCCCCGAGACCGAGATCGAGCCGGGCGGGACGCTCGACGTGACCTGCTACTACCGCGTCGATTCCGAGACCTCTCACGATCTCTTCATCCGGCTGATCCTCGAGGGCCCGCGCGGCTACGCCATCCCGCGCGACATGCACGCGATGCACTTCCCCCTCCATGGGCGCTATCGAACGAACCGCTGGCGCAGAGGAGAGATCATCCGGGATCCGAGCCCCATCCCGATCCCGAGCACCGTCGGCGCCCCGGCCGATCTCCGGCTGACCATCGCGGTCGAGCAGCGCGATCCGTCGCCGTGGCGGCTGATCTCGTACGAGCAGCAGGGCCGACCCGGCACGAGCGCGCGCATCACCAACATCCGCATCCGCCCGCACCGCCTCGGGCCGAACGATGCCGGCGCGCGCGACGGCGGCGCCGCTCGGGACGCGGGCCCTCGGACCGAGTAGGATCCGCGCCGTTTTGTCGCCGGACCTGAGATCGCGCGTCGCCCCCTGGTGCTGGGGCCTGCTGCTCGCGCTCCTCGCCTACGCTCCGGCGCTCTACGAGTGGGACGCGAGCGGCTGGGGCGACTGGCAGCAGTTCCACCACTGGTGGGAGGTCGGCCGCGTCTCGATCACGCGCTTCGGCGAGTGGCCGCTCTGGGATCCGAACCACTGCGGCGGCGTGTCGATGTGGGGGCAGCCCCAGGCGCAGATGTTCGCGCCGACCTGGTGGATGACCGGGCTCGCCTTCGGCACCGTGCACGGCCACAAGCTCTTCATCCTCTTCCACCACGTGGTGGGCTTCGCGGGGATGATGCTCGTCGCGCGCCGCGTCTTCGGCCTCTCGGGGCCGGCCGCCGCGCTCACCGCGCTCGCGTGGGCCTTCAGCGGGTTCTTCGCGTGGCGAGGCGCGGGGGGCCACAGCACCTTCCTCGCGTTCCATTATCTGCCGTGGATCTACTTCTGCTGGCGCCGCGCCCACGACGATCTGCGCTACGCGGCCGGCGTCGGCGCGCTGATGGGGCTCGTGCTCTTCGAGGGCGGCACCTACCCCTTCCCGCTCACCTTCCTCGTCTTGCTCTTCGACTCGTTCGCGATCTTGATCGAGCGGCCGCGCGCGTTCGGGCGCGTCGTCCGCACCGCGCTCGTGTCGGGGACGCTGACCTTGATGATCGGCGCCGCCCGGCTCTGGCCGATCTACCTCACGATGAGCCGCTTCCCGCGGGCGACCGAGCTCGACGACACGCAGACGATCCTCAACGTGCTCGAGGGGCTCACCGCGCGCGAGCCGCACCCGTGGCAGTGGGGGCACCGCTGGGTGTGGGCCGAGTACGGCTCGTTCGTCGGCTGGGCGGTGATCGCGCTCGCGGGGTACGGCGTCTTCCTGGCGCTCACCAAGCGCCGCCACGTCCACCTCGTGCTCGGGGCGCTGCTCTTTTTGTGGTGCGCGATGGGCGGCACCGAGGATCACTGGCCGTGGCCGTTCCTGCACCGCTTCCCGGTGTTCTCGAACCTGCACGTGCCGAGCCGCTTCCACGTGCTCCTCACGTTCTACCTCACGCCGATCGCCGGCCTCGCGATCGAGCGCGCGCTCCGCTTCATGCGCGGCACGATGACCACCCCGGGCGCGCAGCGCGGGATCGCCGTGCTCGCGTGGGCGCTCGTCGCCGCGGTGGGGCTCGACATCCTGAGCAACGACGCGCGCATCGCGGCGCGCTGGGACGGCGGCACGCTGGTCGAGCGGGCGGAGGAGCGCTTCCACCTCGTGGGGCCGCACCGCTACCTCGAGCGCTACGCGACCTATCCGTCGATGAACGTCGGCACCGCCTCCTGCTACGACCCGGTGCCCTGGCCGATCTCCGACCACCTGTGGGTCGGCGACGTCGAGCAGGTGCGCTTCGCGCCGCGGGACGGCGGCGCGCTCGTCGACTTCGAGCGCACCAACCACCGCGCGCGCGCCGAGGTGCGGCTGAGCGCGCCGGCGCGGGTGATCTTCAACCAGAACTTCGACCCCGACTGGCGCACCTCCGTCGGGACGCCCGTCGACGATCAGGGCCGCCTCGCCGTCGATCTGCCGGCCGGCGACCACGTCATCGAGGCGAGCTACCAGCCCGCCGATCTCCCGTGGTCGCTGCTCACGACCCTCCTCGGCCTGCTGCTCGCGCTCGCGCTGGCGCTACGCAGGCGCGCTCGCGCTCGCGCATGACCGGCGGCATCCCAGCACCCTTGCTCGGCGCGCGGGGGACGGGTAAGTCTGCGCCCACGGAGGCCACGTGATCGGCTCGATCCGCGAGTACTTTTTCCTCAGCGACGCCCGCGCCACGGCCAAGCTCGTGCCGGAGCACGCGCGCACCGCCCTGCACGACAAGCTGGCGCTCGGGCGGCAGCGCTCGGAGGCCGCCGACGCGCTCTGGTCGAACGGCCACGTGGCGGAGGGGCTGCGGCTCGCGAGCCAGGCGTTCGAGGCCACGCTCGAGGCGGTCGCGCCCTTCGAGGGCGCCGTGCGCCCCGCGCAGGC
>JAEZBP010001135.1 GCA_023427125.1 Pseudomonadota bacterium
GGCGCGTGCAGCGCGACCGGCACCGGCGAGCACATCATGCGCTACGGCCTCGCCCGCCACGCCTGCGACCTCCTGCGCGCCGGCGTCCCCGCGGTGCAGGCGGCGGACGCGGCGATCGCCGGCTTCGGCGCGCGGGTCGAGGGCAAGGCGGGGATCATCGTGGTGACGCCGCGCGGCGACGCGGGCTTCGCGCGCAACACCGAGACGATGAGCTATGCGATCGCCCGCGAGGGCAAGACCGAGCACGGGTACTGAGCACCCGATACAGGGCACGATACGGAGAGGGAGACAGAGAGATGGCGGACCTCAAAGGCAAGACGCTCTTCATCACCGGCGCGAGCCGCGGCATCGGCCTGGCGATCGGCCTGCGCGCGGCGCAGGACGGCGCGAACGTCGTCATCGCGGCCAAGACCACCGAGCCGCACCCGAAGCTGCCGGGTACGATCTACACGGCCGCCGAGGAGATCGAGGCGGCGGGCGGCAAGGCGCTGCCGCTGGTCGTCGACATCCGCTTCGAGGACCAGATCCTCGCCGCCGTCAGCAAGACGGTCGAGACCTTCGGCGGGATCGACATCCTCGTGAACAACGCGAGCGCGATCTTCCTCGCGGGCACGGTGGAGACGCCGCTCAAGCGCTTCGATCTGATGCACCAGATCAACACGCGCGGCACCTTCGCGTGCTCGCAGGCCTGCATCCCGCACCTCAAGAAGGCGTCGAACCCGCACATCCTGAACCTCTCGCCGCCGCTCAACATGAGCGCGAAGTGGTTCGCGCCGCACGTGGCGTACACGATGGCGAAGTACGGGATGAGCATGTGCGTGCTCGGCATGCACGAGGAGCTGCGCCGCGATCGCATCGCGGTGAACGCGCTCTGGCCGCGCACCGCGATCGCCACCGCCGCGGTGAAGAACCTCCTCGGCGGCGACCAGGCGATCCGCGGCAGCCGCACGGCCGAGATCATGGGCGACGCGGCGCACGCGATCCTCACCAAGGAGAGCGCGAGCTGCACGGGCAACTTCTTCATCGACGACGACGTGCTCGCCGCCGAGGGCGTGACCGACTTCGACAAGTACGCGGTCGAGCCGGGCGCGCCGCTGATGCTCGACTTCTTCCTGTAGAGCCTCGCGGTCCCTTTCCGGTGGCATCGCGGGGACCGGTGCTCTAGCCTCGCGCGGCGCGGGCAGCGCCCGCGGGGAGGTTCTTGGATGCGCGCACTTCGTACGATCACGCTCTCCCTCGGCACCTGCTGGCTCGTGGGCGCCGCGGGCTGCGGCGGCACCGACTTGCAGCCCGAGATGCCCGATCCCTCGGTGGTGGACCGCTCGGCGGACGACCTCGGCCTGCCTGAGGCGAGCGGCGAGGGCGAGGGCGGCGGCGAGCCGGTCGCCGGCGAGGAGGGCGAGGAAGAGCCCCCAGCCCCAGTACGGGTCGTCGTCGGCGAGTCGGAGCCCTTCGAGGGCGCGGCCCCGAGCCTGCGCATCACGGCGCCGCGCAACAACCAGCGCATCGCGAGCGGCGATGTGAGCCTGCGCCTCGCCCTGACGAGCTGGCCGCTCCAGCCCGAGCCGGGCCGGCACGTGCACGTCATCGTCGACGACGAGCCGTACATTGCGGTGCGCGACGTCTCGCAGCCGATCAACCTGAGCCAGCTCGTGCAGGAGAACCTCGGCCACCCGCTCGCCGAGGGCACCCACGTGGTGCGCGTCTTCCCGAGCCGCGGCCACCACGAGTCGGTGAAGCGCCCGGGCGCGTTCGCGGCGGTGGTCTTCCACGTCGGCCGGCCCACGGCGGGCTTCTCCTTCGATCGCGCTGCGCCCCTGCTCACCTTCAGCCGCCCCAAGGGCTGCAACCCGGCCGGTCAGCGCGTGCTGCTCGACTTCTTCCTCACCAACGCCGAGCTCGCCGCGGACGGCACCCGCGTTCGCTACGACCTCGACAGCGGCGAGGTCGCCGGCGACATCACGGCTTGGGAGCCGCACTGGATCGAGAACCTCCCGGTCGGCGAGCACTCGCTCTCGCTCACGCTCGTGAGCGCGGCGGGCGAGCCCGTGCCCGGCCCCTTCAACGCCACGACCCGCACCTTCCGCGTGGCGCAGAGCTGTCAGTAGCCGCCACCATCCTTGGCCCGGCCCAATCGGTCCGCACCCGCCAGTAGCCTCGAAGTCTCGGCGGGGTATCCTGGCGCCCCATGGCCTCGATCCTCGACACGGTCCGCGATCTCGGCCGGCTCCGGCAGATCGTCCAGGTCCTCATCCGGCACGGGTTCGGCGAGATCGTCCAGCGCGCCGGCCTCGGATCGCTCGTGCCCGGCAAGGCCAAGGCCGACCCGAGCGCGAGCCGCGCCGCGACCGCCACGCGGATCCGGCTCGTCATCACCGAGCTCGGGCCCTCGTTCATCAAGCTCGGCCAGATCCTCTCGACCCGCCCCGATCTGATCCCGGTCGAGATCATCCACGAGCTCAAGAAGCTCCAGGACGACGTCCCGCCGGTGCCCTTCAAGGAGGTGGAGGCGCAGGTCCTCGCCGAGCTCGGCGCGCCCATCGAGGAGATCTACGCGTCCTTCGAGTCGGAGCCGCTCGCCTCCGCGTCGATCGGCCAAGTGCACCGCGCGACGCTCGAGACCCCCGAAGGCCTGAAGAGCGTCGTCGTCAAGGTCCAGCGCCCGAACATCAAGGACGTCATCGAGCGCGACATCGACCTCCTCTACTGGCTGGCCAAGGCGATCGAGCGCTCGATCCCGGAGGCCCGCATCTATCAGCCGGTGAAGCTGGTCAGCGAGTTCGATCGCGCGATCAGCGCGGAGCTCGACTTCGGCCTCGAGGCGGATCACGCCGGCAAGTTCGCCAAGAACTTCGCCGGCAGCTCCCAGATCCGCTTCCCCTTCGTGTACCGGCAGGCGTCGGCCCGGCGGGTGCTCACGCTCGAGTACTTCGAGGGGCTGAAGATCTACGCGGCGATCGAGCGCGGCTACAGCGGCGAGCGCATCTGCAAGACCACCCTCTCGTTGATCATCAAGGCGGTCTTCGAGGACGGCTTCTTCCACGCCGATCCGCACCCGGGCAACTTCATCCTGATGGGGGCGCCGGACGCGCCGATCCTCGGCGTCATCGATCTCGGGCTGGTGGGCCGGCTCACCCCGCAGATGCGCGAGAAGACGATCGACCTGATGATCGCCGCGGTCCAGGAGGACTACCGCGGCATCGCCGACGCGCTCTTCGAGATCGGCACGCCGCTGCGCAAGATCGACCGGCGCGCCTACGAGGCCGAGGTCGCCGCGCTCGCCGATCGCTACCTCGGCAAGCAGCTCAAGGAGATCGAGATCTCCCGGCTGATCCAGGATCTCGTCGGCGGCGCGCAGAAGTACGGCCTCGAGATCCCGCCGGACTTCCTCCTCGTCGGCAAGGCGCTGATGACGATCGAGGGCGTGGGCAAGGAGATCTACCCGGAGCTCGACGTCTTCGCGGAGATGAAGCCTTACTTCATGCGGCTCCTGTGGGCGCGCTACTCGCCCGAGCGCATGGCGCAGGATCTCTTGCGCACGATGACCCGCATCAGCGGCGCGGCGACCGACTTTCCGGTGCAGACGCAGGAGATCCTCGACGACCTGCGCAAGGGCCGGCTCGAGGTCCGCACCCGCGAGCCGATGCTGCCGGTCAGCGTCGACGTGCTCGGGCGCCGCGTCTACAGCGGGATGGTGGTGGGCTCGCTGATCATGTCGAGCGGGATGCTCATCGCCGCGGACTGGCCGTGGATGGGCGGCGCCTTCTTCGCGGCGGCGCTCGCGTGGGGCACCATCCACACCACATGGGCGATGTGGCTCGGGCGCAAGAAGCGCCGGGCGTAGCGCGAGCGATCACTCCGTTGGCTGGCGCGCGCATTCGCGCGCGCGGCCGAGCTGCGCGGCCCATCGGCATTCCTGTCTCCGGCCTCCAGCCGACCGGGAAGCCGCTCCGCGCGGCGCTCCGCGAGGGACTCAGCGAGCGCCTCTCAGAAGCCCGGATCGCTGACCGCGGTCGGGCGCGATCCCGGGCGGCGGCCCGTGCGCCGAGGCGGCGGTGTCCGCG
>JAEZBP010001141.1 GCA_023427125.1 Pseudomonadota bacterium
TCCTCCGTCGTCAGGTACCCGAGGCTGACCGACTGGAGCGCGGTGCCGAGGTACACGAAGCCGTCGATCACGCCGACCGCGGTCGCGGCGCCCTTGCGGCCGCCGAAGTCCATGGTGGCGGTGCCGCTCAAGAGGCCGTGGGTTCCGATAACGCAGAGGCTGATCAGGAAGACGAGCACGCCCAGCACCCAGGGGCTGAGCGGCAGGACCGGGCGCGCGCCGAGCAGGCGGAGATCACCGGCGCTCTGGGTCGCCGCCGGATCGGGCAGCTCGAGCTCGATCGTCTCACCGCCGCGGCGGACCTCCGCCGGGATGCTGCGGCCTTCGGCGACGGCAGGACGCGCGCGAACCCTGATCGATGTCGAGCAGGCGCACGTCTCCGGATCCCACCGCGACTCGGTGCAGGTCGGCTCCCAGCACGCGACCGCGTTGCGCACGTCGGCCCAGCCGTCGATCTCGTCGACGCCGGCGATGGCGAGGATCTCGTCGCCGGCCTGGAGGCCACTGTCCTCGCCGGCCTCCTCGACGACGTTGGTCGGTCGGGCGAGCGCGAAGCCCATCCCGATCGTGCAGAGGGCCAAGAACAGGTAGAGCCCGCCGGCCGCCGGGCCGCGCCGGCTCTGGAAGAAGAGATCCGACACCCAGCCGGCGACGTTGCCGCCGATGATGCCGGCGACCATCAGGAGGCCGCCCCAGCCGCCCTGGAAGAAGGGCACGAGGAACGCGAGCGCGCCGAACACGACGAGGTATGCGCGCGCGCCGCGCTTGAGGGCGGCGATGGTCCAGCTCACGAGCGCGACCGCGAAGCACGCTCCGATGAGCCAGAGGTGCTCCCACGATCCGTTGCGCAGGAGGTGCTCGCCGGGCAGCACCCAGATCTCCTTCGCGTAGATCGGGAACCAGTGCATCACGCCGTTCCGGAGGACGCCGGTGCAGAACTCGATGAACGCGACGGTGAGGATGATCGGGTTGCTCAGGATGCGCTTGAAGAGCTGCACGGTGGGGACCGGCTTCTCGTCCTCGCCGCTCGAGGCGTCGCCGGTGTCGAAGTCCTCGTGCCCGGCGTGGCTCGGCTGGTCGCGCAGGAGGAAGAGCTCGACCACCCAGATCAGCGCGAGGAGCGCGCCGGGCACCGCGAAGACGATCCACGCGCGCGACGGCGACGAGGAGCCCGGCCACCAGCCCTCGGCGAGGTCGAGCAGCCAGCCGTTGACGGTGAACGCGAGGAAGATCCCGCTCGAGATCATCGTGCCGAAGATCCCGGAGAAGCCGCCGCGCTCCTTCACGTGGAACCAGTGCGCGTTGACCTTGACGATCGAGACCGCGCCGTAGCTCTGGAAGTACATGTTCACCGCGTAGAGCGCGCTGAACACCGGCACGATCGGCGCCTCGGCGGCGTTGCCGCTCGAGATGACGTGGTGGAGGTAGAAGCCCATCGCGACGTTCGCGATGAACGCGCCCCCCACGCCGATGAGCATCCCGCGCCGGCCACCGATCCGATCGACGAGCGGCCCGTTCACGAGGAAGGCGAACGCGTAGGTGAACGTCCCGGCGCCGAAGATGAGGCCGAAGTCCTCCTTCGTCATCAGCTCGCCGAGCGAGTTCTTCGCGACCGTCAGGTTGTAGCGCCCCATGTAGAGGAGCGCGTACGCCAGCCCGAGCGGGAACCAGTTGAGCGCACGGCGCGCGCGGAACGCCGCCGAGTGCGTCACCTCGTCCTTCGAATTCGCCATCGCGCGGCAGGATACACGCCGCGCCCCGCCCCGCGAACCCGATCGTCGCCCCCGACATCGGCCTGTCGCAGATCAGCCCAGGTAGATCTTCTCGCCCTTGATCTTCACGTCCTCGCGGGCCTTCACCTCGGTCGAGGCGCCCAGGAGGCTCAGCGCGGTGTCGGCGACGAGCTTCAGCCGGCCGGCCTTGGTCTGGCTCAGGCCCTCGACCTCGCGATAGACCTCGCGGGCGCGCTCGACGACGCGTCCCGCCGTCCGCTCGACGCCCTCGGCGTTCTCGCGGATCCGGTGGATCACCGAGCGCAGCGTGCCCACTACGAGGCTCGCGTCCTTGGCAGAGAGCTCCGCCCGCTCGGCGTGCGTCTCGAGGATCGTGGCCTCGACGCGCGCGCGCTCGCGATCGAGCCGCAGGGAGCTGCCCTCGGAGGCGAGCTCGACAGCCGCCTTCGACCGCACCGCCGCGCCCGCGCCGCCCTCGATCGAGACCTTGCCGCCGGCGGCGAGCGAGAGGTCGCCGGCCGCGCGGACGTCGAGATCGTGGTCGAGGTGGACCACGCTCTTTGCCGCGCCGCCCTCGCCGATCGTGTGCTCGAAGATCAGCCGGCCCTCGCGATCCTTCACCCGCCAGACCGAGCCGCCCTCCTCGTGCGCGAGCGACGCGGTGCTGCCGTCCGGCGCCGCGAGCATCTCTTCGCGCGCGATCCCCCGGAGCGCGCGCAGCACCCCGATGACGTAGCGGCCGTCCTCGGCGGTCGCGACCAGCACGTCGTCGCCCGGCCGCGGCTCGTAGGGGAGAGGCACCGCCAGCCTCGCGGAGACCGCGCCGAAGCTCGCGCTCCGCACATCCACCCGCGCGCCGTGCACCGCCTCGACGGTGGCCGTGACGATCCCCGTCCAGAGGCCGGTGGTGAGAGCCGCCGCTTCGCTCATGACATCTCCCTCGTCTGCATCACGCCCCGCTCCCGAAGTCTTCGGCCTTGGCCCGCGCCGGATCGGTCCTGCCGACGTGGCTCATCTCCGCGTCGCGCCAGATCGTGTTCTGCTCCGCGACGCGGTGCAGCGACGCGCCCTCGAGCTTGGCCCCCGCGAAGCTCGCGCCGTCGAGCTTCGCGTGGTCGAGCACACAGAAGCGGAGCTTGGCCTCCACGAAC
>JAEZBP010001142.1 GCA_023427125.1 Pseudomonadota bacterium
AAAGCCGCGGCGGAGCACGATCCCCGACGTGCGCGCGCGGACCTCGGCCGTGCGGTACGCGCTGACGCGCCCCGGCAAGTCCTCGGTGAGCGTCACGGACTCGGGCTCGACGGTGACGAACGACACCTCGACCGGCGGCGGCGCCTGCCGAGCGGGCTCCTCGTCGGCGCACGCCGCGCCGATCGACAGCGCGCCCAGGGCGCCGAGCAGGTGGAGCGTGTGGCGCGGAAGCATCGGACATACCCGACGGGCTACAGCAGCCGAGGTAAGCCCACCCGGAGCGCGCGCAATCTCGTTCGAAGACGCCTGACCGAGGACCGCTGGTCAACAGCCCCGCCCGCCAACCCAGCTCAGCCGCCGACCCAGCTCAGCGCGCGTGCACCAAGAACTCCTCGCGCACTCGCTTACTGGACGAGGCGTGCTCGACGGTGATCGAGTGCCGGCCTCGCTCGCTCAACCGCACCCGAAGGGGGGCGCGAGGCGGCGTCGCCACGAAGCGATGCAGACACCGCGCCTCGCCGCAGGCCCGATCGGCGTCCGCCGTCTCGACGTGCACCGACGTTGGGGTGTCGACGCGCACCGTCGCGGCTCCCTCGTGATGGTGGGTCCAGAGATCGAGCTCGAGCCAAGCCTCTCCGTCCTCGTCGAGGACGACGTGGTGCTCCTCGAAGCGTGAGAGCGGCTCGCCCCCGTCGTCGCTCAGGGCGACGTGCAGGAGCAGCACCGCCGCGGTGAGCGCGGGCACGACGACGGCCAGGCTCGCCCAGCGCGACGACGGCCTCGAGGGAGCCTGCGCCTGCTGTTCGAGCGCGCGCGTCAGGCGGCCCGCGAAGCTGGCGGGCGGCTCACGATCGCGCAGCGCCCTCGCTCCGCGCTCGAGCGAGGGTGGAAGGGGCGGGAGGGATGCGCCGCTCATTCGTCCTCCTCGAGCGCGTCGTAGACCTTGCGCAGCTTGACCCGCCCGCGCGCGTGCCGGCTCTTGATCGTGCCGAGCGGCGCGTCGAGCAGCTCGGCCACCTCCTCGTACGAGCGCTCCTCCACGTCGCACAGGTACACGACCGTGCGGTAGGGCTCGGGCACCCGGCGCAGGCACGCGAGGAGGAGCTCGCTCTCCTGCTGCGCCATCGCCGCGAGCTCGGGGTTGGTCGGCGCGGCCCCCTCCGGCGAGAGATCCTCGAAGAGATCCGCGAAGCGCGCGAGCGCGGCCTCGAGGAGCGAGCGACGGCGCCGGTTCGAGCGGACCGTCTCCATCCGCTCGTTGCGCACGATGCCGTAGAGCCAGGCCGAGAGGCTGCCGCGCCCGGCGTAGGAGGCTCGGTGCACGTACGCCTTCACGAGCGCGTTCTGCAGCAGGTCCTCGGCCTCGGTGGCGTCGCGCGAGAGGATGAGCGACAGGCGATAGAGCTGCGGCAGGTGAGGGGCGACGATCCGCGTGAAGTCCGCGTGGGTCCAGGCCGCCGGCTCGAGCGCGGGATCGAGACACGGCTCGGCGTCACCCTCGCTGCGAAGGGTGGCGAAAATGGTGGGCATCAACCAGCTCTCTGCGCGCGGCAAGACGTTCTCCAGCCGCTCAGCGATCCGCGGCCGATACTCCCTCTTGACGGAACGATGAGCCGCCCGGTTCCCGGCCGATCGAGGAGCGCGGCGAAGTGACGGTTGGCCTGCCGCCGTTCGCAGTTGTCGGGATGCCGTCACGTAGCGGAGCGACCAATGGGATCGAGCGCGTGATGCCGTCCACGTGGCTCTGCCGGGAGGCGAGCAGCGGGGCCGGGACGAGGCCGAACGCCACGAGGAGCACGATGAGCGCGCTGGTCGCGAGCCGCTCGCGCGGCACGAGGTCGTCGACGAGCGGGGGACCCGCGGTGCGGGGGCGGGTCGCCGGCCGCCCGAGGAAGGCCCGGCAGAACGCGCGGAACATGGTGATCCCGTTGAGCGCCGTCGCCAAGAGCAGCGTCCCCGCGACGAGCGGGTGAGCGTGCAGGACGCCGTGGACGACCAGATCCTCGCCGATGAAGCCGAGCGATCCGGGGAAGCCCACCGTCGCCGCGGCGAGGAGGAAGAACGTCACGCTCGCGCGCGGCATGTGCGTGACGAGGCCGCCGAGCTTGCGCACGTCGCGGGTGCCCATGCGCGCGTCGATCGAGCGGATCACCATCAGGACGCCGACGAAGGCGCCGCCGCTGCCCACGCTCTGGAGCAGCGCGCCGTGCAGGCTCGAGGGCTCGAGCGACGCCATGCCGACGAGCAGCATGCCGGCCTTGCTGCACGCGATGAAGCCGATCGTCCGCGCGAGATCGTTCTGCACGATCGCGAGCACCGAGCCCCAGAGGCACGCGACGAGCGCGAAGATCGCGACCGAGGGCATCGCGATCGCGCTCGCGTCGGGCAGGAGCGGGAGGACGATCCGCGCCACCAGGAAGACGCCGGTGTGCACGCCGACCAAGAGGCCGACCACGCCGACCGGCCCCCGCTGCGCGAGCGGCGGCAGCCACGCGTGGAAGGGGAAGAGGCCCATGCGGATCGCGACGGCGGCGAGCAAGAGCGCGAAGGGCAGCGCCTGCGCGCCGAGCGGGAGCTCGAGCGTCGAGAGCGCGTCGAGATCCAGCGGCGCCTCGAGCCCCGCGGCGAGGCCGGCCCGCGCCAGCAGGATCGCGCCGCCGATCATCGGCAGGCTCGCGCCGATCGCCAGGACGGCGTAGGTGCGCGCGTGCGAGCGATCCGATCGGTCGCTCCGCTGCGTGACGGCATCCCGACCCCTGCGAGCGGCAGAGGTCGACCTACCGTCACTCCGCTTCGCTCCGTGAGCCCCGTGCGCACGCGCGACGAGGACCGCGCCCGGGACGAGCGCGAGGAGCCAGAAGAGCGCCGTCAGGCCGTCGTTGCGCGAGAGCAAGACGCCCTCGGTGGCCGCCGCGGTGGAGAGCGTGGCGATGACGTTCTCGCGATTCAGCATCGCGCGCGGGGTCGCGGCGAGCACCACGAGCGCGAGCAGCGGGGTGGCGACCACCCAAGGCGCCGAGAGTCCGTCGAGCAAGAGCAGCGGCGCGCGGCCGAGCCCGCCGAGATCGAGCGCGAGCGCCGCGATCGCGCCGTCCCGGAGGCCGATCACGCACGCCCCGGTGAGCACGATCGCGACGAGCGCGGCGCCGAGCGCGATCTGCTGCGCGTGCTCGCGGCGCGGCGCGGCGAGCGCCAGCAGCGCACCGACGAGCGGCGCGACGACGATGGCGAGCAGCATCATCGCTGGCGCACCTTGTCGGCAGCTGGGGTGGGAGCCGGGCTGGAAGCGGGGTCGGCCTCGGGCGCGTCGGGCCGCGGCGGGTGGCCGCCGAGGATCGAGACGAAGCGCCGCTCGGCGCGATCGAGCGCGAGCCCGAGCTCGAAGAGCGGCCCGACGAGCGCGCGATCGAAGAACGCCTCGAGGCCGAAGCGCTCGAGCGACTGGTGATAGACCCACGTGGCCACCGGGCGCGGGAGCCAGGCCACGAGCGGAGGGCTCCCGCCCTCGGCGATGCCCGCCGGCTCGAGCGCCCTCGCGTCGCGCAGGGCGCTCGGCGCGCGCAGGAGCTGGTGACAGCGCAGCAGCACGTGGCCGACCAGGTGGACGAGCGCGAGGGTCGTGAGGCCGAGGCCGATCTCGACGAGCATCACGCCGACCTGCGTCATCGTCGCGTAGGCGAGCGCGCTCTTCGCGTCGGTCTGCACGCGCTCGACCAGCGTGGCGTGGATCGTCGTGGTCACGCCGACCGCGATCAGCGCGAAGGTCGCGATCGCCGACGCGGCGAAGAGCGGCTGCGCGCGGAGCAAGAGGTAGACGCCGGCGTGGACGGAGAGCGCGCCGTAGAAGAGCGCGCTCGAGGGCGTGGGCCCCTCCATCGCGCGGGGCAGCCAGCCGCCGACCGGGAACTGCGCGGACTTGCCCATGGCGCCGACGAGGAGCGCCAGCGGGATCACGGTCGCGATCGCCTCGCCGGCGTGCGAGCGCATCGCCTCGGGCGCGAGGGCGAGCTCGCTCGTGCCGGCCGCCTGATGCAGGAGCACCGCGCCGACGAGCAGCCCCAGATCGCAGAGGCGATACGTGACGAAGACGCGCAGGCCGGCTTGCACCGGCGTGCGCCGCTCGTGGAAGTACGCGACCAGGAGCGCGGAGGAGAGCCCGACCAGCTCCCAGCCGACGAAGAGCTGATCGATGTTCGCGCCGAGTACGAGGAGCTGCATCCCGGTCGCGAAGAGCGCGAGCAGGAGGAAGAAGCGCGCGTAGCCGCGCTGCCCGTGGAGGTAGCGCGTCGAGAAGTGGCCGATGAGCCCCCTCACGAACGCGACGAGGATCGTCATCACGATGGAGAGCGCGTCGACGTGGAAGCCGAGCTCGAAGGCGTAGTCGCCCGCGTCGAACCACGTGCCGACGTGCACCGTCCCGGGCGCGTGCAGGCCGAGCGCGACGATCGCTCCGACGCCGACCGCGGCGACGAACGAGACGAAGTTGGCGCCCATCACCACCGTGCGGACGAGTCGCTCGCCCGGCGTCGGTCCGAAGAACCAGAGCGCCGCCAGCAGGAAGAAGGAGGCCGCGGGGGCACCTGGGATCGCGGTGACGATCCACGGGAAGAGTGCGTCGAGGGTCATGAGCCGGGCTCTCGCACGAGCGCGAAGGGGCGGTGGTCGCGGCTGCCGCGGTAGGCGTCGATCGACGAGGCGACCTCGGGGAGCTCGAGCTCTCCGGGCTCCCACGGCTCGAAGGCGCCGCGCGACGGATCGAAGCGGAACATGCGGCCGTCGTCCTGGTGCACGCAGACGAGCTGCATCCAGCCCAACGTCACGAGGTCGCCGACCGTCTCCGGCTGCCGCCTCGCGGTCTCATGGGTCGCTTCGCTGCGGGACGGCATCCCGACACCTGCGAACGGCGGCACGTGTCGGCCTACCGTCGCTCCGCTCCGCTCCATGAGCTCGAGCAGCCTCTCGGGCGTCGACTCGACGACGGTCAGGAGCCGCATGGGCTCGTGGATCTCCACCATCTCGGCGGTGAGGCCGGTGCGCAGATCGCTCGCGTGCCCGTCCATGACTCCGAGCAGCCCCGTGACGTTGTGCGGCGTCTTGGTGCCCGAGCCGTAGCGATCATTGTCGACGCAGGAGAAGTAGTACTCGAGGCTGATGCCCGAGCCGACGGGCCCCGCCGCCGCGAGGATGCGGCCGAGGATCGCGCCGTCGGCGTCGATCGAGGGATCGTAGGCGACGACGAAGCAGCGCCGATCGAGGAAGAGGCCGCGGGTGAGCGCGCGACGTCCGATCACGCAGAGCGCGATCGTCGCGTGGTTGTATTCGGGGCGCGGCTGGCTCAGATCGCCGACCCGCCCCTCGACGTGCGCCAGCGCCTCGGCCGGCGTCAGATCGAGCGGGACGTCGTCGAAGCGGCGGCAGCGCTCGTGCGCGTCGCGGGCGCGCGCCTCGTCGAGGACGGCGCGCAGGGCGGCGAGCTCGTCTCGGTGCGAGGCCGGCACGAGGTCGAGGTCGGCGAAGGTGATCGCGTCGTCGGCCGTGTTGTGCATGCCGCCGAGAAAAAAGGTGGAGTCGGGGATGTCGATGCCGCGGGCCCGCAGCCCGGCGCGGACCTCGGGGCGGTTGCACAGCGCGGCGAAGAGGCGGCCGTTGGGCCCACCCTGCATTCCGCCGCACGCGCCGCAGTTGTAGGCCGACTCGTGCGGGTTGTTGATGCTCGCGGAGCCGTGCCCGAGCGCGACGACGAGCGGCGCGAAGCGGCGCGTCAGGCCCATGTTCTCGAGCGTCACCGCCACGCGATCGACCTGCTCCTCGACGGTGAACCCCCGCGGCTTGGCGGCGCGCACCTCGAGATGTCTCGGGGACGGGAGATCGGCGCGGGTGTGGGTGATGCGTGTGGTCGGCGCCGGGAGGAAGAGCCCCTCGGTCGCCCCGCGGAGGCGCTGCGCGAGGCGCGGGAAGAGGAGGCGCGTGGTCAGCGGGAACGCGGCCGCGAGGCCGAGGAGCGGGGTGAGGGCGAGCCCGCGGAAGAGGCCGCGCGTGCCCCGCGAGCTGAAGTGCATGAGCTTGGCGAAGCGCGCGCGGCGCGTGGTGAGCGCGTCGGACCACGTCTCGTGCTCGGGCGCGGCGACCTCGTGGATCGCGTGGCCCGGCACCACGCCGGCCGGGCAGAGCGGCGCGGGTCGGGTGGTGTCGAGCGGGCGGTAGTCGACCGCGAGCCCGTAGAACCCGGCGATCCCGAAGGTCTCGACCGCGGGCTCGAGCTCCTCGATGTGCCGGCGCAGCGACTCCTCGCGATCGTCGAAGCAGAACGAGAGCTGCCAGCGCGGCGCCGGGCCCTCGTCGTTCGGGTCGCGCCGCCGTCGCACCGCCGCGAGCGCCGAGAGCGCCTGCTCGCGGTAGTGCCGCTCGTAGGCCTCGTGCCAGATGCGGCAGCGCGTGAGCTCGCCGAAGTCGTCGAGGCGATCGATGATCGCGCGCCGGTTCTTCTGGGAGATCGCCAGCACGTCCCCGGCCGCCAGGCCGGCGAGCTGACAGACGCCGAAGAGGCGGAACGCCGCCTCCTGCGCCGCCGGCTCCTCGTGCGGCTCGCCGCGACTGCCGATGAACGCGGGCAGGCGAGCGAGCGGTCCGTCGAAGTCGAGCTCGTGCTCGGCCACGTAGGAGCAGGCGGCCATGTCGAGCGTCAGCCGGATCGCGACGAGCTCCATCAGCGAGGGCGCGA
This sequence comes from Pseudomonadota bacterium, assembly GCA_023427125.1. GTDB lineage: Bacteria > Myxococcota_A > Polyangia > Polyangiales > Sandaracinaceae > JAEZBP01. Next base: position 6,722 of record JAEZBP010001142.1, read on the forward strand.
CGCCTTCGCCGTGCTCCTCCGGGTGCACCTCGAGGCGATGCACCATGCCGGCCCAGCCCGGCAGCGCGAGCAAGACGCGCGTGAGGTACGCGGCGGGGTGGCGCGCGTCGACGCCGAGGGTGGCCAGCGCGTCGAGCACGGTGTCCTCGGCGTCGAGCCCGCGCCGGAGCTGCTCGCGCACCGCGGCCCGCGCCCGCGAGAGCGCGGGAGGCAAGGGGCTCGAGACGAGGTGATCGCGGAAGCACGCGAGCATGCCGCGCTCGCGGCCGGGCATCGGCCACTCGGCCATCCCGTGATCGAGGAACGCCGCGATGAAGCGCACCAGCCACGGGTTCACGAGGGCGGCGGGATCGGCGGCGGTCACCGCGCGGAGGAGGTCCCGATGGGAGCGCTCCGACGGAACCCGCGCCCACATCGGCGCGGCGGCGCGGGCGTGCGACGCGACGCCCTGGCACGCCTTCCAGAGCGCGGCGAGCGCCCACGCCTCCGGATCGTCGCCGCGGGGCGCGGCGAGGACGGCCTTGTGCCGGTCGTGCGCCCGGAGCCACTC
>JAEZBP010001167.1 GCA_023427125.1 Pseudomonadota bacterium
CCCCCCCCCCCCCCCCCCCCCCCCCCCACGCCGCGGCGAGCGACGCCGCTCCGGCGCCCGACGGCGGCCAAGGGGATCGCGACGGAGGCATGTGCGAGGCGATGGACGCGCGCGAGGGCGATCCGTGTGGTCCCACCGAGCGGCCCGGCAGGCGCTATCGCTGGAACGGCTCGACCTGCGAGGCGGTCCACTGGTGTCGCTGTCTCGGCGCCGACTGCGACGCGCTCTTCACCGCGCAGCGAGACTGTCAGGACGCGTACGCGGCCTGCGGCGCCGGCGGGTGCGCGACCGACGCCGACTGCGAGGAGGGCAGCGAGTGGTGTGAAGGCGGGAGCTGCGTCGCGTGCGACAACAGCGGCCTCGCCTGCCGCATCGCCTGCCCTGCGGGCTGGAGCACCTACACGCGCAACGGCTGTCACCCCTGCGCGTGCGCGCCCGAGAACGACTGCACGAGCGACGGCGAGTGCCACACCGGCGACAAGTGCTACGCGGGCGCGTTCTGCTGGGACTGGTGCCCGCCCGGAGACCCGAGCTGCTGCTATGGCAACCTCTGCAGCGCCCCGGGCTGCACCCCACCTCCGCCAACCGGGTGCTCCGAGCGCGGCTGCCCCATCGGCGAGCGGTGCGACCTCGAGAGCGGCTGCGCCCCGAGCGGCTGCTTCTGCGGCGAGGCCGGCTGGGGCTGCACCGCCGACTGCGGCGGCGGCGTCTGCGTCCCCGACGTCTGAGGTCCGGCGCGCGCGCTAGCCAACTAGGTGCGTTGGGCGCGGGCCCGTACTAAGGTCGCCGGTCATGGTTCGCGGGCTCATCCGCATGCTGCGGCCCCAGCAGTGGGTGAAGAACTTCTTCGTCCTCGCGCCGGTGGTCTACGCGCAAGAGCTCTTCGATACGCGGAGGGTGCTCGGCGCGCTCGCGGGCTTCGCCTGCTTCTGCCTCCTGGCCAGCTCGGTCTACGTCCTCAACGACCTCATCGACGTCGAGGCCGATCGTGCGCACCCGAAGAAGAAGAGCCGCCCCATCGCGAGCGGGGCGGTGAGCGAGACCCTCGCCAAGGTCGTGCTCGTCATCCTCGCCACCGCCGCGCTCACGGGCTCCTGGCTCCTCAGCCCTCTCTTCTTCGCCGCCGCGTGCGGGTACCTCGTCAACAACATCGCCTACTGCTTCCTCCTCAAGCGCGTCGCGTACCTCGACGTGCTCTCGATCGCAGGCGGCTTCGAGCTGCGCGTCCTGGCCGGCGCCTTCGCCGCCGCCGTCGAGCCGTCGACGTACATGCTCATCGTGACGTTCCTGCTCGCGACCTTCCTCGGCCTCGGCAAGCGGATGCACGAGCTCGTCCTCTCGGAGAAGGCCGGCACGACCTCGAGCCGCGCGGTGCTCCGGCACTACAGCAAGGGCCTCGTCGGCGTGCTGCTCTGGATCACGGGCCTGGCGACGGTCGGATCGTACGTCGTCTACACGCTCGACCCGCACACCCGCGAGCACTTCGGCACGGACTTCCTCGTGCTGACCTCGCTCTTCGCGCTCGCCGGCGTGCTGCGCTTCATGCACTTGGTGCGGAGCCGGCCAGACGCCGAGAGCCCGACCGAGGAGATGCTCCGCGACCCGCCGTTCATCGCGACCGGCGTGCTCGGCGTGGCGTCGCTCATCGCCATCATCTACTGGGGCTGACGCACACCGAAGCGCAGGCGATAGCTGAACATCGCCTCGCCACCGCTCGGGGCGCGCGAGACGCGGAGCGCGCGGCCCGCCTGCCGGACACACGACTCGAGCCGTGCGTCGTGGAAGCCGGAGCGCTCGACGCCGACGTCGCTCGCGGGGCCTGCGCGACGGAACGTGAAGACCAGATCGAGCTCGCGCGGAGTGAGCTCGCCGCGATCGAGGTAGCTCTCGTAGCAGCGCTGGAGCTGCGACGCGACGCCGCGCACGGCCGCGCGGATGAGGGCCGCGTCGAGGCGCCCCTCTCCGTCCACCTGCTCGGCGCGCACCACGCGCACGTTCTCGACGAGGTCGGTGTCCTGCTCGACCGAGCGCACCGTCCCACCGCGCTGAGCAACCGCGTCGGCGTTCGGATCGGGCGGTGGATCGCGCTCGATCACCTCGGTCACGGGGGAGGGGAGGCGCTCGCCGGAGGTGCACGCGCGGGCGCTCGCCTGGACGGTCGCGGCGCGGGCGATCAGCGCCTCGATGGCGCGCTCGGCGTCACGCCGGACCGCCGGGTCGCGCGCGCGATCGCGCTGCTCTTCCGACTCGCGGATCAGCGTCAGGATGCGCGAGAGCTCTCGCGAGCTCTCTTCCATGCACGTGGCCAGCGAGCGGACACGCGCGAGCGCGGAGTCCCGCTGCGACGCGGTGAGGGTCTGCGCGGACGCCGTGGCCGGGAGGGCCGTCCACGCGGCGAGAAAGAGGAGAGCGGATCGCATGAGACCTCCAGTCTATCGCGCGATGCTCCTCCAGACGCCCGGGGGAAGCCCGATGTTCAGCGCTGGCGGACTCGCCAGTTAGAGGTCCGATACGAGCGCGGGGATGTCTTGAGGAGCGGTCCCGGCCGCGCCCGCGCCGAGCTGCCCTCGATCGTCCTGGCCCCAGCACCAGACCGCGCCCGCGACGATCGCGCAGTTGTGATCGCCCCCGACCGCCAGCTCGCTGGCCGATCCCGTGAGGGGGACACCGAGAGGGGTGTTGCGTCCCGTGGTGCCCGTCGCGTTCGGGCCGAGCTGTCCTCGGTCGTCCTTGCCCCAGCACGACACGCGCCCGCCGACGCGAAGCGCGCAGCCGTGCGCGAGGCCGCCGTCGATGAAGACCGGATCGGCGAGGCCCGCGACCAGGGTCGGCACTTCTTCCACCGCGCTGCTCCCGATGCCGAGGCGACCATCGGCTCCCTCACCCCAGCAGAGCGCGACCCCCGCGCGCAGCGCGCACGTGTGGACGGCTCCGGCGCCGATCGCGACCACCGCCGTCCCGATCGAGTCGATGTGCGTGGGGACGCGACGGCGCGTCGTCGAGCCGTCGCCGACCTGGCCCTTGTCGTTCTTGCCCCAACAAAAGAGCGCGCCGTCCGCGCTGGCGATCCCGCAGGTGTGCTGGCCGCCGAGGGCGAGCGCGCGCCAGGATCCGCCGAAGGTCACCGCCTCCGGCGCATCGCGATCGTCGGTGTCGTCGAGCCCGAGCTGGCCCTCCCGGTTGTCGCCCCAGCAGCGCGCCGCGCCGGCCGTGTCGATCAGGCAGCTGTGCTTGCCTCCGAGCGCGACCGCGCGGGCACCCGCGTGGACCAAGGTCGGCGTCGCGACCGGATCGCCCATCGCTCCGTCGACCTGGCCCCGATCGTTCTTTCCCCAGCAGAAGAGGCGCTCGTCCGAGAGGATCGCGCACGCGTGGGCGTCGCCCGCCGCGATCGCCGTCGCTCGCGCCGGCAGCTCGACGGCGACCGCCGCCTCCGAGCTCGCGGCTTCGAGATCGCCGAGCTGATGGCCCGCGTTGTCGCCCCAGCAGAGCACCTCTCCGTTCGAGCGGAGCGCGCACGTGAACGAGCGACCCGCCACGATCGCGACTGCGCGCACCACGTCGCCTCCGTCCGGGCCCGCGTCGGGCGGACCTCCGTCGTGAGGGCCTCCTCCGTCGGGCACCTGCGCGTCGCTGGGCGTCATCCCGCCGTCGCGCGAGCCACCGT
>JAEZBP010000039.1 GCA_023427125.1 Pseudomonadota bacterium
GGCCTCGGCAAACCCCGGTTGTTTGCCGAGCAGTTCCGCGCCGCGTTGCCAGAGATAAGCGATGACCGGCGAGCGCGTAGGTGTGCCGCTGTCCGGTGAGCGGCCAGTAGCTCGCGGCGTACACGCCGTGCCTGCTGAACGCGCCGAGCGCGTCGGCCTGCGCGACCGCGCCCGACGGATGCTCCGCGCCGCCGTAGGCGTACTCGGTGATCGCGAGGCGCGTGCCCGGATAGGCGTCGCGGATCAGGCGCGTCAGCCGCGGCAGGAGCTCGATCGGCGCGTCGAGATCGTCGTCCACGATGAAGCTCGGCTCGCGGAAGCTCGGATCGTAGAGCGAGCGGGGCAGCTGCATGCGCAGGCGCGCGCGCTCGGGCTCGTCGGCGCCGCTCGAGACCGGCTCGCCGCCGACGTTCGAGGCCGGGTACCAGTGCACGTCGAGCACGTCGAAGATCCGCGCTCCATGGCGGCGCTCGGCCGCGCGCATCGCCGAGAGATAGAAGCGGAGGAAGTGGCGGCCCCTCGCGTCGGGCGCGCCGGCGAGATCGCGCATGTCGGGCCAGCCGAAGCTCACCGGGCCGAAGACGCGGGTGCGCGGCGCCTCCTCGTGGATCATCCGCGCGTGCTCCACGGAGGCGCGCGCGAGCTCGCGGTAGGTCGGGTGCCGCCCCTCGCGCAGGCGCGGGTGGGTGACCGGCCAGCCGCCCGGCTCGTTGTCGAGCGCGAAGAAGACCGGCACCGATCGGCGCTCCGCCTCGCGCCGCACGAGGCGCACGAACGCGTCCTGATGGACGACGTGATCGTCGAGGCTCGGCGCCTCGCCTCCTCCGCGGGCGAGCGAGCGGCAGAAGCGCGCCTCGAGGTAGCCGGGCGTCTGGCTCACGGCGCCGTCGGCGCGCCGATCGGCGGCGACGTGCCCGATCAGCGGCACCTGCACCAGCGCCGCCGCGCCGAGCTCGCGCGCGCGGTCGAGCACCCGCAGGACGGCGCCTCCCGGCGTGGTGCTCTCGCAGAGGTAGCCGTCGTTCTGGTGGTGGGGCGGATCGTGGCCCGCGTTCGAGGCGTTGTTCTCCCAGTTGTAGGTGCTCACGCGGGTGCCGCCGAAGCGCAGCAGCGTGAAGAGGTCGTTGCCGGCGGTCAGCTCGAGCCCGTTGACGCCGTAGATGTAGGGCGAGATCGGCCGCGAGCGTGCGCGGGTGTCGACGACGACCTCGAGCGGCGAGCTGGCCTCCGCCTCACCGCACGAGAGCGCGGCGAGCGCGAGCACGATGAGGACGATCGAGGAGCGCCGCTGCGTGACGGTCGCCCGACACCTGCTCGGGGCCGAGTCCACTCCGTTCTCCGCAGGTGTCGGGATGCCCTCACGCAGCGGAGCGACCCATGTGATCCGCGCCGGCACGCATCCGCGAGAGAGGCCCCGGGAGACGGGTGTCAAACGAGCGCGGGGCTCGCACCGCTCGGCGTGCCTCGCTTGACCGCCGATCGACGGACGGACACCCTCACCGCGGTTGTGCGCGGATCAACCGGCTCCAACATCGAGGTGGACATGAGGGGAATGGACGGAAAGGTCGCGATCGTGACCGGCGGCGGCTCGGGGCTCGGCGAGGCGATCGGCAAGGCGCTCGCCGCGCGCGGCGTGAAGGTGGTCCTGACCGACATCCGGCTCGACGCGGCCGAGCGGGTCGCGAAGGACATCACCGCCTCGGGCGGCACCGCCAGCGCCATCCAGCAGGACACGGCCAAGGCGGCCGACTCCGAGAGGGCGGTCGCGCACGCCGTCGACACGTACGGCGCGCTCCACTACGCGGTCAACAACGCCGGCATCGGCGGCGCGCAGGCGCCGGCGGGCGAGGTCGATCTCGCCGACTGGGATCGCGTCATCGACATCAACCTCAACGGCGTGCTCTACGGGATGCGCTACCAGATCCCGGCGATGCGCAAGGCGGGCGCCAAGGAGAGCGCCATCGTGAACATGGCGTCGATCCACGGCGCGGTCGCCGCGATCGGCAACGGCGCGTACACGGCCGCCAAGCACGGCGTCGTCGGCCTCACGAAGAACGCGGCGGCCGAGTACGGGCCGGAGGGTCTGCGCATCAACTGCGTGGGCCCGGCCTACATCGACACGCCGCTGCTCGCCGATCTCCCCGAGGAGGTCCGGCAGGCGCTCATCGCGCGCCACCCCCTCGGCCGCCTCGGCAAGGCCGAGGAGGTCGCGCCGCTCGTCTGCTTCCTCCTCTCGGACGAGGCCTCGTTCATCACCGGCGGCTATTACCTCGTCGACGGCGGCTACACGTCGGTCTGAATGCCCGAGCGCGATCCGGCGACGCCAAACCGTTCGTGCTGAGCGATGGCGTCGTCGAAGCACGCTTGCGTGCGGCGGACGCGCGAAACCGTTCGTGCTGAGCGAGCCATCGCCGCAGGCGATGGCGTCGTCGAAGCACGCTTGCGTGCGGCGCCGCCCTTCGACGACGGTCGGGGCGTGGGCGGGGCCCCGCTGATGGGGGACGGTG
>JAEZBP010000058.1 GCA_023427125.1 Pseudomonadota bacterium
CCCATCGGGTGGCGGTATCCGAGCTTCATCGCCTTGTCGATGTCCTCGGCGCTCGCGACGCCGCTCTCGAGCATGCGGATCGCCTCGACGCCGAGGATCACGCCGAGCCGGCTGGTGGCGAAGCCGGGGAAGTCCTTCACCACGATCGGCTCCTTGCCGATGCGCTCGGCGAACGCGCGCGCCGCGTCGATCGTCGCGTCCGCGGTGCCGAGGCCGCGCACGATCTCGAGCAGCTTCATCAAGGGCACCGGGTTGAAGAAGTGGAGACCGACGACCCGCGCCGGATCGCCGCTCGCCGCCGCGATCTCCGTCACGCTGAGCGAGGACGTGTTGGTCCCGAGGATCGCGTGCTTCGGCGCGTGCTGCCCGAGGAAGGCGAAGGTCTCGATCTTCAGCTCCATGCGCTCGGGGATCGCCTCGACGACGAGGTCGGCGTCCTCGACCGCGCTCTTCAGATCGGTCGTGGTCCGGATGCGGGCGCGCGTCGCGGCGCGGCTCTCCTCGCTCAGCGCGCCCTTCTCGAGCAGCTTGGCGAGGCTCTTGTCGATCTGCTGAAGCCCGCGCTCGAGGAAGGCCTGCTCGACGTCGCGCATCGCGACCTCCATGCCGGCCGTCGCGCACACCTGCGCGATCCCGTTGCCCATCGTCCCGGCGCCGAGCACCGCCACCTTCCTCACCGCGCTGCGAACATCGCTCATCCCGACCTCCATCTCGCAGCGCTGCTACCACAGGCGGACGCGTTATGCTTGGCCCTCGCATGGCCACCCCGCGCTTCATCGCGCTCGCGTATTCGCCCTGGTCGATCAAGGCGAAGTGGGCGCTCGACCATCACCGCGTGGCTTACCGGGCGGTGCCCTACCTGCCGATGCTCGGCGAGCCCTTCCTGCGCCTGCGCGCGGGGCGCTGGACCGGGCGGGTCAGCGTGCCGATGCTCGTCACGCGCGAGGGGGCGCTCACCGACTCGCTCGAGATCGCGCGCTACGCCGAGCGCGTCGGCGAGGGAGCGCCGCTCTTTCCGAAGGCACACGAGGATGAGATCGCAGCGTGGAACGCGCGCTCCGAGGTGATCCTCGACGCGGGGCGCGCGCTCTCGATGCGGCGCATGCTCGAGTCGCCCGCGGCGCTCGCCGAGAACGTCCCCGGGCCACGCATCGGGGACCTGCTGGCGCCGATCGGCGCGCTCGGCGTGAAGTACCTGACGCGCAAGTACGAGGCGAAGGGCGACGCCGAGCACTATCGGGAGGTGCGGCGCAGGGGCATCGAGGCGCTCGCGAGCGCGATCGCCACCTCCGGCGATCACCTCGTCGGCGGCGCGCTCAGCTACGCCGACATCGCGATGGCCGTGGCGACCTTCGGCCTGCGACCGCCGGGCCGCGCGTTCGATCACCTCGGCGACGCCACCCGCGCGTGCTGGACCGACGAGGCCCTCGCCGAGCAGCACCCCGCCGTGCTCGCGTGGCGCGATCGCATCCTCGCGAGCGCGTTCCCCTCCGTGTAGGGTTCGCGCGCCTTGCGCTCGAAGCTCGAGAGCCTCGTCGGCACGCTCTTCCCCGGCATGGGGCTGCGCCCGCTCTGGTTGAGCTCGCTCGCGACGCTCGCGATGGTCGTCTACAGCTATCACGGCAGCGGGCCCGACGTGCCCGAGTGGTTCATCGAGCGATCGACGGCGCTCTTCGACGTCCCGCACCGCAGCTTTCACGAGCACCTCTGGGCGCACGCGTCGGCGGTCGTCGTGCTGATGCTCGTGCCGCTCGCCGCCTGCTACTGGCTGGAGGGCTGGTCGCCGCGCGACCTCGGCTTCCGCGTCCGCGGCACCGGCCGCGAGACGCTCATCGTCCTCGGGCTCTGGGCGGTGATGATCCCGCTCGTCTGGCTCGTGCACGACACGCCGTCGTTCGCCGCGACCTACCCGCGCTTCGCGCCCGCCAAGCACGACATGCGCCTCTACTTCCTCTACGAGGGCCTCTACCTCGTGAAGTGGATCGCGTGGGAGTTCTTCTTCCGCGGCTTCATGCTCTTCGGCTTCGGCAAGGACTTCCTCCACCGCGCCGTCCTCGTCTCGACGATCCCCTTCGTCATCATGCACTTCGGCAAGCCCGAGGCCGAGACCGCCGGCGCGCTCATCGCGGGGCTCGTCCTCTGCTACCTCGCGCTCAAGAGCAAGAGCATCTGGCCGGGCGTGCTGCTCCACTGGCTGGTCGCGAGCACCATGGACTTCTTCGCCGCGACCTGGTGGCGGTGAGCTGGTCCCGCGGATCGGGGCGGTGGTAGGCTCTCGCCGTGAAGCTCGAAGGCGACGACGAAGGCATCGCGGTCCTCAAGGCCATGCACGCGCGGGACAAGGACTACCTGAAGATGTTGGTCGGCGAGGCGCGGACGAACACGGATCTGAGGGCCACCTTCAAGAGCGACGACGGCCGCCGCTTCGTCCTCAGCGTGGATCCGAAGAGCGGCAACCTCCTCGTCGCTCCCGTCACCGGCTGAAGAACGAGCGGGCGCTCTCCGTCGCGTGCTCGACCCGCGCGGCGCAGAGCTCGACCGACTCGAGCGCGCTCTCGAGGTTGCGCGGTCCGCCCTCGGTCGCGCCGACCCGCGGCGCGAAGAAGGCCCGCGCCTCGGCCGCGCGCTCCGCCGTGCAGAAGCGGCTCGCGGCGTAGGGGAGGTAGCCCGCGAAGCCGGGCCCCATCCGCGCGGCGACGGCGTCGTAGTGCTCGTTGAGCCACGACCACGCGGCGCCCTCGCCCGCCGGATCGCCGAGCTGGCCATCAGCGGGCTCCAGGTCTCGTTCACCCTGAGGCGCGGGTCGAGCACCAGCTCGAGCGCACGCGCTCGGAGGGCCGGCTCGCGCGCCGCGGAGAGCGCGTTCACCAGCCGGCGGCGCACGGCGGGATCGGTGCTGGCCACCAGGAGCCTGAGCGCGTGATCGAAGGTCGCCGCGTCGCCGTCCTGGATCGCCACGCTCACCGCGAGCTCGGCCAGATCGGAGGCGACGGCGTCGGCGTCGATGGCGCCATCGCTGCCGAGCCCGAGGTAGGCGCGCCCGCGCCGCGCGGCCTCGCGCCGGGTCGCCGCGTCCTCTGCGA
>JAEZBP010001069.1 GCA_023427125.1 Pseudomonadota bacterium
TCGCCATCGCGCTCGAGGCGGACCCGGGCGTCCTGCGCCGCCGCGGCATCGCGCTGCCGTGCGCGTTCACCGGCGCGGGCGGCGACGACGTCGAGGAGGCCATGGATCTGCTCTCGCGCTCGCCGCGCTTCGACGAGGAGGACGGCGCCTTCGTCGTCGCCGTCAGCGAGTCCACCACCGCGCTCCGCGCCTGCCTTCGCACCGCGACCGGCAACGAGCTGCGCTGCGCCGAGGTCCGCCGCGAGCTCGGCGAGGACGCGCCCGAAGAGGACACCGAGCTCTCGGTCGCAGAGCGGCTCGCGCGCGAGTCCCACCGCGAATTCTTCTCGGCGCGCATCGCGCTCTCCAGCGTCGACATGAGCTCGCTCGACGGCCGGACCAACGGCGGCTCCCGCGTCGCCAACGAGCGCCTGCGCGAGCTGATGGAGACCCCGCCGTAGCGCGGGGTCGCCCCTCCGCGCGCTCGGCTCGAGCGGCTCAGGGATCGATGCCGTGCTTGCGGAGCACGAGGTCGCGCGCAGCTTGGCTCCGCGTCACGACGCACTGCCGCGACCCCTCGGAGGCTTGCTTCTGGGCCTCGGCGAGCTCCTTCTTCGCCGCCTGGTACTCGGCGTCGGCCTGTAGCAAGGCATCCTCGGCGGCCACCGCGGCCCGCGCGCTCTGCCGGAGCGCGCCGGCGTCGACTCCGAATGTCCGCTGGAGGTAGGCGGGGTCGTAGGACTCGAGCGCGGTCGAGAGCTGGCGGACGTCGAACGAGTATCCGAAGAGGTTCGGATTCGACGTGACCGCGCTGGCGACGCCGGACGCGATGCCGGCGCCGCGGCTCGCGGCCGCGACTCCCGATCCGACGGCGCTCCCGCCGGAGAGCTCGAGCACCGCCCGCGAGTTGTTGCTCACGTCGAGCGCGCTCAGGCCGTCCGGGCGCGCCAGATCGTTGGTCAGGCCCAGCACGACGGCGAGCCCTCCGCGCACGAGGCCCCCTCCGGGGATGAAGCTGCCGACGATGCCGACCGCGTCTTGAGCGAAGTCGGTCGCGAGGATCGCCAAGTTCGCCTCGTGGATCGCGGCGCTGAGCGCGTGCTGAGCCTCGGTGTTGGCGTCGAGGGCCTTCATCCACTTGTCGAAGGCGGCTTGTTCCTTGGCGCGCAGGTCATCGAGCTTGCCCTGGCTCGCCTGATCCTCCGCCGCGCACTCCTCCTCGACCTTCTTCTGCGCCTCGGCGAAGCCCGCCTGAATCGAGCGGGTCACGTCCATCGTCACGACGCGGCCGACCGTGTTCGCGTCTCCCATCGCGTCAGCCCACGTTCATGAGGCAGAGGTCTTCGTGCCGGCACACCGCGCGGCCTTCGGCGTTCACGGTCTGGGCGCCGTGCGTCATCTCGACGTTCCCCGACGCCAGCGCGACTCCGCTCACCACGCCCTTGCCGGCGTTGCCCACGACACCCTGAATCACGCTCTCGACACAGAGGACCTTCTCGCCGCGCGCGAACACGGTCTGCGCGTAGGCGGTCTTCTCGTGTGGGAGGTCGCGATGGATCTCGAAGGGCACGGTCGTCCCTTCCACGTCGCAGAAGTCCGGCGCCACGTTGACCACCTTGAAGCCCGCCTCGGCGTCGGCGATGTGCGGTCGGTTGCTCATGACATGTTCCTCCATCCGATGACGGCGCCGGTGACGCCGCGGGCGCGATCCAAGACGAGCCGCCAGACCAGCGCGACCCGCGCGGCGTCCAGATCGATGTGCACGGTGTCGAGCGACATCGGCTGCTCGACCCAGGTGCCTCCGCTGACGAAGAGCGACGCGACCACCTCGACGCCGGGGAGCTGCGTCGTGAAGCGGGGGTGGCCGGCGACGAGGCCCACGAGGCCGATCCGCTCGTCTCCGCGGAGCGGACGCGAAGCGCGCAGCTCGGGCGGCGCGGTGTGGAAGAAGCGCGCGTCGAAGTCCGGCGGGTAGTCGATGGGAGCGCCCGCCGCGTGCGAGGCAGACGCCTTGGCGCGCCAGAGGTCGTCGTAGGTCCCCGCGTACTGCGCGCGCGCGGACCAGAAGCGCGCGAGCGGGCCGAGCCCTGCGACCGGGACCACCTCGCCGAGACGGCGTACGGGCCGTGACGGCAGCTCCCACTGCGGCGCGGGGAGAGGCGCGCGGCGGTCGGCGGTGCTCGCGTCCGCGAAGCCCCTCCCGGAGGGGTTCGGCTTGTGGATCCTCCACTCCTGATGCGGGTCGCGGAAGGCGCCGCCGTAGGCGAGCTCGTAGCGGATCGGCACCTCGGCCGTCGGCCGCGGCTCGGCGAGCAGCCAGTCGCCGCGCACGTAGTGCCAGGCGCGCGGCCCGCAGGCGACGAGCGTGTGCGAGGCGAGCGCCTGCCAGGCCCCGTGCACCGCCACCGCCACATCCCACCGAGGGCGCGCCTGTCCGTCGGGAGCGCGCGCCGTGCCGGTGACGCACACGTCCGCTCCGGGCTTCGCGAGGTGGAGGTCGCCGGCCTGCTTCAAGCTCGAGCGCGCCGCGTCCTCCGAGTCCCACACCTCGTCGGCGAGCACGACCGGCGCTTGCTCTTCCGCGCGCGTGAGCCGACCCGGCGCCAGCACGAAGGTCCCTCGCACCACGACGACGTCGAAGAAGCGCCGCGACGGTCCCATCTTGTCGCCCACGAAGTGTGCGAACGGCGTCGTGTTCTCGACCCGGCGCAGCAGGGGTCGAGGGATGGACGGGAGGCGAGCGCGCTCGGGCATCCGAACGGTCAAGGTGACGGGAGCCCGTGCTCCTCGTCAATCCCTGCGGAGCGCCCATGCGGCGACGCGCCGCTCGACGCTCACTCTGCTCAGCGCCCCCATGCGGGCGGCACCCTCGCGGCGGAGAGCCCCGGGCGCTCTCCGCCGCGCGCGCGTCACGGGGTGATCGTCACCCGCTGCAGCAGCGCCTGCGTGCCGGCGCGGAAGCTCTCCTGCTCGGTCACCACCGGATCCTCGAACTCGACGCTGTCGGTCACGTCGACCCACTCGGTCGGCAGCACCGAGGCCAGGTGGGCCCGCGCGTTGGCCGGCGTCTCGAGCGACGTCGTTCCCGGGCCCCCGGCGGAGAAGCCAGCGTCGCCGAGCCGCATCGAGCCATCGCCGCCAGGGAAGTCGAGGGTGTCGTCGATCGCCTCGTACCAGCGGCCCCAGAAGTGGGCCATGTTGTTCGCGCCCGGCGTCTGGTACTGCAGCAGCCAGAGCCCGGCGGGCGTCGAGACCATGCCGGTCACGTTGCTGTTCATGATCTCCTCGGCGCCCTTGCCGCCGTAGTAGAACGAGCCCCACTCGTACGCGCCGGTCGCGGGATCGAGCGCGAGCAGGAAGCCGTCGCCGCCGGGATCGAAGGGCTGGAAGCCGATGCGGCCCGAGAAGATCGCCTGGCCCTCGTGCACCACGACCGCCAGGGCGCGGTTCTTCGCGCCGCCGTCGAGGTCCCAGGTCCTCGACCACACCACGCTGCCGTCCGCCGTCGAGATGCGCGCACCGGTGAAGAACGTGGTCGCGCCGCGCACGTCGATCGCGGCGAGCAGCCCGTCGCCGTCGAGCGCGAGGCCGTGCACGTTGGCCGCGCCGAGCGCGTAGCCGCGGCTCCACGCGAGCGTGGGCGAGGCGGTCGCGATGTCGTCGAAGCGGGCGGTGAAGGGCGCGGCGTTCGCGATGCCTCCGAGGTACGCGCGGCCGTTCGCCGCGTCGACGACGAGCGCGCCGACGCGGTGCACGCCGCCGAGCGAGAAGGTCCGCGCCCAGAGGAGCGACCCGTCGGTCTTGCTCAGCGCGAAGAGGAACGCGCCCGCCGAGTCCGCGACCTGACCGGCGACGAGCACCCGATCGGGGATCGACGCGTCGACCGTCTGGCAGCGCAGCACGCGCGCGGCGATCGGCGCGTCCTCGCTGCCGGTGTCGAGGTTCAGGCCGCGGGCCCACACGAGATCGCCCGTGTCGCCGTCGACCTGCATCACCAGGCACTGCCCGGTCCCGCTGCTCGCGAGCGCGCGGTCGGCCGCAATGTACGCGTCGCCGTCGGAGTCGACGTCGAGGCTGTCCGGGCCGCCGCCGATCTCCCGATTGTTGCCGATGTCGCGCGACTCCTGCGGGAACGGCTCCTGGAGCTCGCGCACCCACGCGAGCTCACCGTCCGCGTTCACCCGCACCATCGTGATGTTCAGGCCGAAGGCGTCGCTCCAGCCGCTCACGTTGCCGTTGAAGAACACGTTGCCGCTCGCGTCGGCGCCGATGCCGCCGACCTCGAAGCTGTTGCTGTTGTCGATGTTCGACCGGCCGAAGAGGTGCTCGAAGACGTTGGCCACCCTCGGGCTGAACGTCGCGTTGTCGCGGCCCCGGCCCGCGACGGTGAACGAGAAGGTCTCGCCGTCGCCGTACGCGATGTCGACGCGCACGTCGCGGGGGCCGGACGCGAGCGGGTAGAAATCGAGCCCGAAGACGAGCCCGCCGTCCGGCGCGAGCGTCTGCTCCGAGACCGTGATCGGGTGCCGCATCGTCCGGCCGGGCTCGTTCACCGTCCACTCGATCGCCTCGGTCTCGCCGACCGGCGTGAGCGTGAGGCCGTGCACGGTGAGCGGCGCGCCCGAGCGGTTCGTGATGGTGAGCTCCGCGACGCCGTCGCTGTAGGGCGGGATGCCGTCGAGCGTGAGCTGCTCGTAGCGCCCGCCGTTCGGTACGGCCGCCGAGCCCATCCCCGTGACGACGATGTCTTGCGTCGCCACGCTGCCGCCGTCCTCGGCCGAGCCGCCATCGCGAGCGGGCGTCGAACCATCGACCGGCGACCCGGCGTCGGTGTCGGTCGTCGGTTCGGTGCCGTCGCATCCTCCGAGCGCGAGCAGACACGCGAGACCGACCCCTCGAAGACAAGCACTCTTCTTCATTCTCCGTCTACCTCCTCGCCGCGCGCTCCGGGCGGCGGCGAGCGTGCCCTCGCAGGAAGCGGTCCGCGCCGCGCCCGCACGAAACGCGGAGAACGGCACGCTCACGCGACGCGCGGAACGGTTCAGGCGAGCGCGCGTGAACCGTTCAGTGGCCGAGGCCGAGCTCGCTCATGCGAAGCACCAAGGCGCGCAGCGAGACCTCGAGCCGCGCGGCCATCTCGGCGGTGTCGCCGCCGCAGATCGCACGGCACGCCTCGATCTCGGCCGCCGTCAGATCGCGGGCGCGGCGCAGGCCGGCGCACTGCTCCATGCGCTTGTAGAGCGTGTTCCGCGCGATGCCGAGCTCGCGCGCGGTCGCGCCGATGGAGAAGCCGTTGCGGCGCAGCGTGCTCGCGATGCGCTCGTCGGTGAGCGGCTCGACGCTCGCCGCGACGGGCGCGGCAGCGATCGGCGCGGGCTCGTGCGCCTCCGCCATGACCGGCGCGGCCCCCTCACGGGCGAGCGCGCGCGCGGCGTTGCGCAGCTCCCGCACGTTGCCCGGCCAGCTCCGTCGCACGAGCGCGGCGGCGAGCTCCACCGGGACCAGCTCCGCGCTCGCTCCCGGCTTCTCCTCCCAGAGGAACGAGACGAAGAGAGGCAGCAGGTCCTCGCGCCGCTCGGCCAGCGAAGGCAGCGCGATCCGCTGTGCGGCGAGGCGATGGAGGAGCGGCAGGCGAAAGCGTCCTTCCTCCACGGCCCGCTCGAGGTCGTGATCGGTCGCCGCGACCACCCGCACGTCGATCGCGCGGCTGCCGCGCCCGCCGACCGGCTCGATGGCGCCGCTCTCGATCGCGCGGAGCAGCATGGGCTGCACCGAGGCGGGGGTGTCGCCGATCTCGTCGAGGAAGAGCGTCCCGCCGTCGGCCCGACCGAAGTGCCCGCCGTGGGCCCCTTCGGCGCCGGTGAAGGCGCCTCGGGTATGGCCGAAGAGCTCGGCCGCCGCCGTGGAGGCGCCCAGCGCCGCCATGTTCATGGCGACGAAG
Source organism: Pseudomonadota bacterium (assembly GCA_023427125.1). Lineage (GTDB taxonomy): Bacteria > Myxococcota_A > Polyangia > Polyangiales > Sandaracinaceae > JAEZBP01. The sequence goes on from JAEZBP010001069.1 coordinate 5,921, forward strand.
GGCCCCTCCACGCGCGCGCTCGCGCGGTGCAGCGCCGCCGCGACGAGCTCTTTGCCGGTGCCGGACTCGCCCAGCAGGAGGACGGGGTCGTCGTGACCCGCAGCGACGTCGATCGCACGCCGGACCGCCTCGATCGCGTCGCTCGTCCCGAGCAGCCCGTGAGTCCGCGGCGCAGCGGGGCCGGTGCTCGCGCGGTGCAGGAGGAGGAGCACGCTCCCCGCCAGCCCGATGAGCACGCCCTCACGCGGGTCGACCACGAGCTCGCCCGAGGCCGGGCGGCCCTCGAGCTCGATCCTGCCGCGCGCCTCGGAGAGGTCGAGCACCAGCTCGTCGCCCCGCCGCGTGATTCGGATCGGCGCCCGGCTCACGTGGGGATCGTGCAGCGGCCCGTGGCTGCGCCCGCTGGCGTCGGTGAACGCCGGCTCGGCGCGCGAGAGCACGGCGGCGCCGCCGCTCTCGAGCGAAGCGAGGAGCGCGCGCTGGCCCACCCGCCGGAGGGCGGGGTGGCGGACGATCGAGAGCGCCGGGACGCGCGCCGGCACGACGGGGAGCACGCGCGCCGAGGGCTCGAGGGTCTCACTGTCGAGCGTGCCCGGATTCGATCCCATTCGCGCGGAAGGTACCCCGGCCGGAGCGCCCGGTGAAAGCGCCCATCCTCCCGAGCCCACGGGGGAATTCGGCAGCGGCCTCGCTCTTGCGACGCCTGCCCGGACTTTGCAATGCTCCGCCGGTGCATCCACCCGAGCAGTCGCCCGACCCGAGGTCGTGGCCGGGCGAGCGCATCGCCGGTAAGTACCGCGTACAGGGCGTGATCGGGCAGGGCGGCATGGGCCGCGTGCTCGCGGCGACGAACGAGACCACGGGCAAGCGCGTCGCCCTCAAGCAGCTGCTCGAGCCGAGCGCCGACGCGGCCGCGCGCTTCGCGCGGGAGGCGCGCGCGGCGGGGCGCATCCACCACCCGAACGTCGTGGACATCTACGACGTCGTCGAGCATGAGGGCGCGACCTACCTGGTGATGGAGCTCCTGCACGGCGAGCCGCTCTCGGCCGTGCTCGCGCGCGAGCGGCGCCTCTCGGTCGCCGAGACCGTCGCGATCGGGATCGAGCTCGCGCGCGGAGTCGAGGCGGCGCACCGCGACGGCGTGATCCACCGGGACCTGAAGCCGGCCAACCTCTTCGTCTGCGAGCGCAGCCCGGTCCGCGTGAAGATCTTGGACTTCGGGATCTCCAAGCTCGTCGAGGCGGGAGAGAGCGCCGCCGCGACCCACTCGGGCGTCGTGCTCGGGACCCCGCACTACATGGCGCCCGAGCAGGTCCGCGGCACGAAGGACGTGGATCATCGCGTCGACCTGTATGCGATGGGCGCGGTGCTCTACGCGATGCTGACCGGGCGTCCCCCGCACGAGCACCGCCACATCCCCGGCCTGCTCGTGGCGATCGCGACCGTCGCGCCCTCGCCGGTCGAGCTCGTACGACCCGACGTGCCGCCGGCCCTCGCGGAGATCGTGGGGCGGGCGCTCGCGAAGGAGCCGAGCGGCCGGTTCGAGACGGCCGAAGCGATGGCTGACGC
>JAEZBP010000117.1 GCA_023427125.1 Pseudomonadota bacterium
GGGGGCGTGTGTCGCCGCATCGCGCTCGGTCATTTAGGACCTCCCCTCACCGTTCGTCCTTCGACTGCGGCTCGCGGCGCGAGCGGCGCTCAGGACGGGACTCGCGCTTCTGAGCTTTGATGCCTGGCGCGCGCTGCGCGAGCGGGCGATTCTTCGCCCGATGCAGCGCTCTTCGACATGGTCATCGGTCATCGGGATCGCGGCGCTGCTGGCGTCGTGTGGACCGGCGGGGAGCCCCGCCGACGCGCGCGGGGCGGGGGTGCGCTTCAGCGGCGTCGCCACCTACGAGTCGCGGCACGAGACCGAGCAGGGGGCGTCCGCCGCCCTCACGATCCGGCCGGCGCGCTTCGTCGACGTGGCGCTCGTCTATCCGAGCGGGGCGACGGTGGCCGAGGGGCGGACCGACGCCGAGGGCCGCTTCGCGATCGACGGGCCCGAGAGCGCGACCACCGTGCGGGTCTTCGCCCGGGTGCGCGCCCGCGGCCACGACGCGGCGATCACCCGCGACGCCCTCGGGGCCGAGACCCATCACGTCGACGTCCTGGTCACGCCCGGCGCCGAGACGATCGTCCGCGCGACGGACGCGGCCGGCGACGCCGGCGCGTTCCACGTGGTCGACGCGATGCTGCGCGGCCTCGACGCGGTGCACGCGTGGACGGGGCGCACGCTGCCTCCCGTCTTCGCCTACTGGGTGCGGGGCGGCACGCGCGAGTGGAGCTATTACCGCGGCGAGCGCCCGGAGGGCTCGGGCCGCTACGCGCTCGAGCTCCTCGGCGGCGATCCCGGCCAGGCGTCGATCTCGGACACCGACGAGCACGACGAGGCGATCATCCTCCACGAGCTCGGCCACTTCGTGATGGATCGGCTGACGCGGGACAGCTCGACCGGAGGCACGCACCCGCGCGGGGTGCGCATCGATCCCGGGCTCGCCTGGGAGGAGGGGCGGGCGACCTGGTTCGCGCTCGCGGTGCTCGGGCAGCCGCGCTACCGCGACACGATCGGCATCGAGCCGTGGGGCAGCACGCGCGTCGACGAGGACATGGAGGACGGCGACGATCCGCAGCCGGGGCTCGGCTCGGAGACGAGCGTCTCGCAGATCCTCTGGGATCTCTCGGACGGAGTGCCGGAGCTGCCCGATCGCGACGAGGACGGCATCGCGCTCGGGCCGGCGGCGGTGCTCACCGCGATGATGGGGCTCGCCGAGGAGGAGGGGACCTTCGGCTCGCTGCCCTCGTTCCTGCGCCACCTCGTGGCGCGCGGGGCGGTTCCGCAGGAGGCGCTGCTCGGCATGCTGGCGCGCACCGGCGAGCCGGTGGAGGAGCTCTGGCCGGACGACGCCGAGGACGTGTGGCCGCGCGCGCTGGCGCTCGGGGGCACGCGCAACGGGAAGATCGACGGGCTCACCCAGCCAGCCCCGAGCGGCGGCTTCAACTTTCCCGCGACGGGCTTCGACGCGGTCCACAGCTATCGGGTGCACGTGCCGGTCGCCGGCATGCTCCTCGTGCGGCTCGACATCGTGGGGAGCGGGCGCGCCGCGGACCGCACCGACGTCGATCTCGAGCTGCTCGACTTCCGCGCCGAGCGGCTCGCCGACTCGCGCGGGGAGAGCGCGACCGAGTCGCTCGGGCACATCGTCGCGCCCGGCTGGTACCTCGTGCGGGTGCGCGACGGCGGGAGCGGCAACCGCGCGGACTATCGCGTCCACGCGTCGATCGAGACGCTGGATTAGACAGGAGCGCTGGTCTCGGGAGCATTCCTTCCCGACCGTTCGCCCTGAGCGAAGTCGACGGGCGCGCGGCCTCGACGTCCTCTGCGCGGCTCAGGACGAACGAAGCGATCTTGGGTCAGGGAGCGGAGCCCACGGCGCAGTGCCCATCGGCGCAGTGAGCCTCCACGCTGTCGGGGTAGACCGGCGCGCAGGGCGGGCAGGCGCCGTCGAAGGGGCCGCACCGTCGCCGAATCGCCCCGCTCGGGGAACGCCGAGCGGAGCGGTGCTCGCTCGCTGGACACCGGGGGCGGGGAGCGTCGACCGGGCGGAACGGTCGCGGAGCTCGGCACGCGCGCGAATGCGCCCGCCAGCCAACTCGGCTCACCCCCGCGACGCCAGCTCGGCCTCGGCGGCGGTGATGCGCTCGAGCTCGGCCTCGAGGCGGCGCAGGCGATCGCGCACCCGCTCGAGCTCGGCCTGGCCGACCGCGACCTTCCGCTTGGCCAGCTCGCGCTCCACCATCCCCTCCCGATCGCGCACGTCGGCCGGCGGCAGGCTGTCCACGGCGTCGCGGGCGGCGCCGAGGCCGCGCTCGAGCTTGCGGGCGAGCGCGCCGTGCTCGGCGAGCTCGGTGCCCACCACTCGCACCCGCGCCTCGTAGAACGCCTTCACGGCCTTCTTGTCGCCCCCGAGGTGCACGCGGATCTCCTCGCGCAGCTCGCGGATCTGCGTGTCCTTGTGCACGAGCTGCTGCCGGAGCCGCGCGCTCTCGCCCTCGGCCTGCGCGCGCTGCATCGTCTGCTCGGCCTCGAAGAGCGAGGCGTTGTTCTGCACGAGGCGCTCGGCCTCCTCGAGCTTGGTGCGCAGGAGCGAGACCTCCGCCTGCCGCCGCGCGCGCTCGTCGAGGAGGTCCTTCTTCAGCTGCTCGAGCTCGCGGCTGAGCTCGCTCTCTCGGTCGCGGCTCTCGCGCAAGACGGCCTGGTGCTCGGCGCGCTCCTCGGCCAGCGCGGCGCGCACCTCCCGCAGCGCGTCGTGCTCGCCGTCGTGCTCGCCGTCTGCGTCGATGAAGTGCGCCGACTCGAGGAGATCCTCGAGCGCGGCGATGCGGGCGCGGGCCGCCTCCAGGGGGTCGCGATAGCTCACCCCGTCATGATAGGCGGCCGCGCGCTGCGGGGCGCGAGGATCTCGCGCACGCTCGGCGGGCCGAGGCGTGTGAGGCGGTCGCGGCCCGGCTCGTCGAGCGTTGCCAGGAGCGCGCGCGCCCGCTCGTGATCGCCGCGCTCGTGCGCCGAGGTGGCGAGGATCGCCTGCGCCTCGTCGTGGAGCTCATCGTTTGGCTCGGCCTTCGCGGCGACGGCGCGCGCGGCCTCCTCGGCCTCGTCGAGGCGCGCCCGGCCGAGGGCGACCCACGCTCGGGCGAGCGCCAGCGAGGCGTCGAGCACCTCCTCGC
>JAEZBP010000314.1 GCA_023427125.1 Pseudomonadota bacterium
CGATCACCGCGACCACCCCGTGCAGCAGGAGCCGGGCGGAGGGCACGGCCAGCCACGCGTGGGACTCCTTGGCGGCGTGGGTGCCGCCGAGGCTCGGCGCGGCGCGTGCGGCGAGCATCCAGAACAACGGATAGGCGACGCTGCCGAGCCCGACCGCGGCCGCCACACCGGCGCGGACCCGCGGTGGCGGGCGCCGCAGCGCAGCCAAGAGGAGGATCGCCGCGAGCGCGGCGGCGCCGATCCCGCCCGCGTGCATGTGAGCGCGCTTGTAATAGCTCCAGCTCTTGGTGAGCACGCTCTCGATCTTGGCGTCGTCTCCGCCGTAGACCGTGTCGCGCACCGCCGCCGCGCGCGCGCTCAGATCCGCCTTCAGCGAGTCCTCGAAGGCGCCGAAGACGCCGCCTATCGCGAACCCGAAGAGGATCGCGAGGAGCGCCAGCACGATCCCCCAACGGCACGCGCGCAGGCGCTCGCCAAAGTCCTCGACAGGCTCACTCATGCGCGGAGGCGTAGCACCGGAACGCCTCTGCGCCCGAGCGCCACGTCAACCGAGCCTCACATCCCGCGGGACCAGCCGCGCACCAGGCGCAGCTGCGGCCCGGTCTCGGGGGACGGCCGCTCGCCGTGCGGCTGCCCGAGCCGGCACCGCATGAGCTCGGCGAGCGCCTCCTCCGGCGCGAAGCGGCCGTGACGGATCCACCAGCACGCGACCACCGCGCCGGTCCGCCCGCGCCCCCCTTGGCAGTGCACGTACACCGCGCGATCGCGGGCGAGTGAGCCGTCGATCACGTCGAGGATCGTCTGCATGTGCCCGGCGCTCGGCGCCGCGCCGTCGAGGATCGGCAGGCCCACCCACACCGGATCGACGCTCTCGGTCGAGAGCTTGTCGAGCATCGCGCGGATCGACGGAGGCTCGGCGGGAGTGCGCAGATCGATCACCGTGCGCACGCCGAGCTCGAGCAGGAGCCGCACGCGATCGCGCAGCGCCGCGCGGTCCTCGCCGTACGGGAGCGGCCCCGCGAGCAGCCGCCCGGGGTCGGCCCAGTAGCTGTCCGGGATCGGATGCGGAGGACGCGCCGACTCAGACATCCTCCGAGGCTAGCCGCTGCGCGAGGCGAAGGGGAGCGAGAAGGTGAAGCGCGCGCCGTGCCCGGGATCGCTCTCGACGGCGATGCGGCCGCCGTGCGCCTCGACGATGCCCCTCGCGATCGCCAGGCCGAGCCCGGTGCCGCCCTTCTCGCCCATCCAGTAGCGCTCGAAGATCCGCGGCTGAACGTCGGTCGGGATCCCGGGCCCCTCGTCCACCACGCTCACACGCGCGGCGTCGGCCTCGACCGACCCTTCGAGCGTCACCGTGCGCCCGGCCGGCGTGAACTTCAGCGCGTTGCCCACGAGGTTCGCCACGACCTGCAGCACGCGGTCCCGATCGCAGTCCACCTCGATCTCGCCCACGTCGATCGCGGCGCGCAGAGACACTCCCCTCTCCTTCGCGAGCGCCTGGTGCGACTCGCACGACTCGCGGAGCAGCGACGCGAGCGAGCACGGCGCTCGCTCGATGACGAGCCGTCCATCGTGGATGCTCGACGCGACCAGCAGATCCTCGATCAGGCGGGTCGCGCGCGCGGTGCTCCGCCGGATCACCTGCGCCTGCTTGGTGATCATCGCCGCGCCCGCGCCGGGCATGTCGAGGAGCAGCTGCGCGCTGAGATCGACCACCGCGATCGGGTTGCGCAGATCGTGCGAGACCACCGCCAGCACCGCGTCACGCACGCCGACCGCGTCGCGCGCCTCCTCGTAGAGGCGCGCGTTCTCGAGCAGCGCGGCCGCGCGCCGGGCGAGGTCCTCCGCGAAGGCGAGATCGTCGCGATCGAAGCGCCTGCTGGACGTCCTCTGCGCGAGCACGAGCGCGCCGGCCGGCTCGTGCTCGAGCGGCACGATCATGAGCGAGCGGAAGGCCACCGAGCGGAGGATCGAGAGGTCCTCGTCGACCCCGCCGCTCAGCCGGCGGAGCGCGCCGTCGTCGACCTCAGCGACGAGCTCGGCGCGCGCGCCGTTCTGCATGAACGCGGCGAACATGGAGCGCGCGCGGAGCGCGCGGGCGACCTCCTCCCCGTCCTCGTCGGCGTAGGCGAGATCGACGAGCTCGAAGCCGTCTCCGGAGGCACGCGCGAGCAGGACGGCGCACCAGTCGGCCAGCTGCGGCACGGCGGTCTCGGCGATCAGCCCGAGCCGCTCTCGGTGGCTCCGCGTGGCGGCGAGCCGGGCGCTGAGATCGGCCAAGAGCTGAGCCCGCTCGCGCGCCAGCCACGCCGCGGTCACGTCCGACAGCGTCGCGATGTACGCGCCGATTCGGCCCGACGAGCCTCGCACCGGCGCGACGGTCACGTACAGCCAGATGACCCGGCCGTCGGGCCGCGTGTAGCGGGTCTTCACCTCGTACTGCTCGCGCTCGCCGGTCACGACCCGCGCCATCGGGCCGCCCTCATCGACGTCGCCGGTGAGCTCGTCGAGGCGGAGCTCACCGACCGGCCTCCCGAGCAGCTCGGAGAGCTCCTGATTCATCCAGAAGGCGCGCCCGTCCAGCCCGACGATCGCCAGCCCGACGCCAGCTGCGTCGAGCGCGGCGTGGATCCGCAGGTCCGACTCGGCCAGCTCCCGCGCGCGCGCCTCGGCGAGCTCGCGCAGCGCATCGCGCTCCGCGACGACGTGCTCGAGCGCGCGCTCGAGCTCCCCGCGCCGGC
>JAEZBP010000376.1 GCA_023427125.1 Pseudomonadota bacterium
CGCGGAAGCAAACATGCCTTGCGCGCGCTCTGCTTGCTGGCGCCGCGCATGCGCGGCGCCAGCAAGCAGAGCGCGCGCAAGGCATGTTTGCTTCCGCGCCTCGCCATCCTCTTCGATCGCGGCGGCGTCGAGAGCCGACGGCTCGCTGCCGACGAGGTGCTCGTGCTCGGTGACGAGCGGGGGTTTTGAGCAGCGGGGTCGAGCAGCGGGGTCGAGCAGCGGCGTCGAGCAGCGGCCTCGGGCAGCCGTCTCGGGCAGCCGTCTCGGGCTGGTGTCGAGGAGCGGTCTCGGCTCCTCGGGCGCGCCGAGATGGCGACCGGGAGCTCCCGGGGGGCTTCGGGACACTGTGTTGGCGGGCGACGAGCGGCGCTCCCGCCGCCGGCGATTCGGCGAGCGGCTTCGAGTTGGCGGGGCTGAGGATGTGGCCGCTGTGCTTGCTCACCAGGGGCGGGAGGCTTACCTCTCCTGGCAGTGGGCAAGTACGTCGGGCTCTTCGCGCTGCTCCTCGTGGTCGAGGTCGCGCTGCTCTACGTGGTGGGCGGCGCCATCGGGTTCTGGCCCCTGGCGGCGCTCATCCTGCTGAGCGGCGTGCTCGGTGCGGTGCTCGGAAAGCGCGAGGGCCTCAAGGTCTGGCGCACGTGGCGCGAGGCGATCGCCGCCGGGCGGGTGCCGGAGGAGGGCATCCTCGGTGGCGTGCTCGTCCTGCTCGGCGCGGCGCTGCTCATGCTGCCCGGCGTGCTCTCGGACGTGGCGGGGGTCGCGCTGCTCATCCCGCCGGCGCGGCGGGCGATCGCCCGCGTCGTCTCGGCGCGGCTCGAGAAGCGCTTCGGCGAGAGCGGCGGGCCCTTCCAGTACCGCGTCGAGGTGGGCAACGCCGACGTGCTCCGCGGCCTCCACACCTACGTGCGCAGCGCGAACGGCCAAGTGAGCCGTGGCGCGCACGGCGACGTGATCGACACGGAGGGCGAGGTCATCGAGGAGCGCCGCCGCGGCGATCCCAAGGCCCACCTCCCGCGCTGATCGGGCCGCCCGTAGGCTCGGGGGCTCTCCTCAGCCCAGGCCGATCTTGTCGAGGTCGTCGTCGTCGAGGCCGAAGAAGTGCGCGGTCTCGTGGAGGATCGTGATGCGGATCTGCTCCTCGAGCTCCTCGCGGCTGCCGCACGCGAGCTCGAGGTTCTTCACGTAGAGGATCGCCGAGTCGGGCGCGTGGGCTTGGCCCCCCATCGACGACTTCTCGGGGAGGGGGGTGCCGCTGAAGAGGCCCAGGGTGCGCGGATCGAGGCCCTCCCTCACGAGGTGCTCGCTCGGCGCGTCTTCGACGAGGATCGGCAGGGCGCCGAGGCGCTCGCGCACCTCCTCCGGCAGCTCGCGCAGCGTGCGCTCGGCGAGCGCCTCGAGCTCCGCGTTCGAGAGCGCGAGCGGCGATCGCTCGGCCGCGAGATCGATCGCCCGTACCTTGAGCCAGACCTCGGTGGCCTCGTCGTGCCGCTCGCGCTCGTGGAGGCAGCCGCCGAGCGCGTGGAGCGCGTCCGGGTCGTCGGGTGAGCGCTCGCAGAGCCCGCGCAGGACGCCCTCCTCACGGCCGTGCTCGCCCACCGCGCACCAGAGCACCGCCACGTCGAAGAGCGTGTCGGCGTCGGCCTTGGCGATCTCGATCGCCTCGATGGCCACCCGCGCGGCCGCGAGATCGTCGAGGTCGAGGTGCGCCTCCGCGCGCATCAGCATCGCGTCGGTCCGCGCCTCGGCGTCGTTCGGCCAGGCCTCGAGGACCTCCTCCGCGATCTGAAGAGAGCGCTCGGCGTCGTCGCGCTCGAGCTCCTCCCAGCCCGCCGCGAGGAGCGGGATCGGCCACTCGGGATCCGCGTCGGCGGCGTCCAGGAAGCGCGCGATCGCCTCGTCGATGTCGCCGCGCGCCGAGGCGAGGGAGCCGAGCGCGAAGAACGTCTCGGGCGCGTCCGGCGCCCGCGTCTTGGCCTTCTCGATCAGCGCGCTCGCCTCGTCCAGCTTGCCTTCGTCGATGAGCACGAGCGCGCTCTCGAGCGACTCCACGATCCGCGGGGGGGTCGACATGGCGCGCACTCTAGCAGGCCCGCCACGCGGCGCCTGGCGGCCCGTCGGATCAGATGCGCTGACGGCAGCGCGCGCGCACGAGCCGCTCGCGCCTCACCCGAGCTCGGCGCCCTGCGCGAAGCGGGCGAGCAGCTCGCGGGTGACCTCGCCGGCGAGGCCGCACGGGAGGATGGCCTCGGCGCGCATCGCCTCCGCGCGGGTGAGCCAGCGCGACGCGACGTGCTCGTCGGAGAGCGACACCGTAGGCGCGTCGGCGCGGGCGACGAAGCGATGGATGCGGAACGCGCCGACCGGCCGCGCTCCGAGCTCCCGCTCGATCCGAATGGAGAGCCCGGTCTCCTCCGCGATCTCGCGCAGCGCCGTCTGGCCGGGCGACTCGCCCTCTTCGATGCGCCCGCCGGGCAGGCACCACTGATGCGCGAACGACCGATCGTCGGGGCGCCGCCGCAACACGAGCGCGCGATCGGCATGCACCACCAGCACGAGCGCCGCGTCGATCCGCGTCACGCGATGCGCCTCGACGCCAGCGCGAGCAGGATGGCGAAGAGCGCGAGTGGGCTCCTCGAGCTCGCCGGCGTGACGCGGCAGCCGCACCCGCCGGTCAGCCT
>JAEZBP010000507.1 GCA_023427125.1 Pseudomonadota bacterium
CACTCCGCCCAGACCCGGAGATCCGGCGGGGGCCCGCGCCCGAGCGCGAGCGACTGCTCGATGTGGCGGCGGCGGCCCTCGTTGGGATCCTCGCGCTTGTCGAAGATGCCCATGTTCGTCTGCACGAGGCCGACCTCGATCTTCTCCGCCTCGGCCATCCGCGCCTCGGTGTCGGCGATGCGCCACTGCCCGTAGCCGAGGCAGAACGCGAGCGCGGCCGCGAACGCGATCGGCGCCGCCTTCGGGAAGCGCTCCCTGCGCAGGCGCGCGCGCAGCACCTCGTAGAGCGCGCCGTTGCCCGCCATCGCGAGGGCGGTCAGCAGCATCGGCCCGCCGAGGTCCGCGACCTGCACGAGCGGCGGCAGCATGTGGAAGCTGTTGCCGTAGAAGTGGTCGAAGAGCATCGGGAACGCGAGCTCGGCCGCGAGGTACGCGCAGACGAGCGCGAGCGTCGGGTTGAAGCCGCGGTCGCGCGCGCGGCGCCACATCCAGAGGATCAGGACGTACTCGCACGCCTGATAGAGGAAGTAGACGGACGCGAAGGCGAGCGCGAGCAGGTACGGGAACCCACCGAAGTCGACGATGGTGTTCACGACCCAGTAGAAGCCGCCGTAGTACGCGACGTAGCCGAAGAAGAGCGCGCGCCAGAAGAACTTCGCGCCGGTCGGCCGCGGCTCCTGGTCGAAGACGTAGAGCGCCGGGACCATGCCGACGAAGGCGAGCGGCCAGACGCCGAAGCCGGCGAAGCCGAGGAACATCATCACGGCCGAGAAGAGGAGGAGGCCGTAGGAGCGGGCGCGCTCGAGCCAGATCGCCTTCTTCTCTCCGGCGCTCACTCTCATGCGGGCGGCGGCCCACTCCTCGGGCTTCCAGTGGTGCGCGTCCGCTTGCCGCAGGGTGAGGTGCAGGGTCGCCCCCGAGGCCAGCGAGCGCTCGGCGTGCGTCTCCTTCAGCTCCTTCTCGAGCTCGGCGAGCAGCGCCTTGGTCTTCTTTCCCTTCGGAAGATCGGGGCTGAAGAGGACCTCGATGCTGCCATTGAAGGCGGGGTCGCCGGCCTTGTCGTCGAGGGCCTGCTCGACCTCGCGGCGGGCCACCTTCCGCGCCTCGTCGTGCCGGGTCACCGCGATCGGGAGCGCGATCGATCCGTCTCGGCGCACGACGCGAAACGTGCCGGCGACGGCGCCGCGCTCGACCTTGAGGGTGCTCTCGTCGACCTTCTCGGGATCGGCCACGGCCGCTACTTACGCTGCCCGAGCGCCTTGCGCACCTTCACGAGCAGCTCCTCGGTCTTGAAGGGCTTGGTCACGTAGAAGCGCGCCCCCGCGTTGATGCCGGCGATGACGTCGCGGGCGCCGGTCCGCGCGGTGAGCATCACCACCGGCACCCTCGAGAGCGCGGGCAGCGTCTTGAGCTGCTTGGCCAGCGCGAGGCCATCCATCCTCGGCATCATCAGGTCGGTCACGATCACGTCGGGGGCCGGCCCCGTGCGCGCCTTCTCGAGCGCGTCCTGCCCATCGACGGCCGTCACCACGTCGCCGATCGAGCGCATCACGACCTCGAGCATCTTCAAGAGATCGGGGTCGTCCTCGGCCACCAGGATCCGAGGGCGGCTCGTCATCGCAGACACGGCCCGGACCCTAGTACCGAAGCGCCCGCCGCGCACGCGACCGAGCTAGCGCGGGATGCGGGCGCGGAGCTCCTCCACCGTCTTGGCCGGGTCGAGGTAGTCGTCGAGCTTGCGCTCCACGTAGGCGCGCCCGCCGAGCTTCTCCGCGAGGAAGCCCGCGTCCATCTCGGCCGAGATGCTCCCGGCGCCGAGGTGCACGAGGCCGTCGAACTTCACGCCCATGACGCGGCCCGAGAGGCGGACCTCCGTGTCGCCGCGCCACTCCACCTTCACGCCGTGCTTCTTCGCCCAGTAGTCGGTGAGCGCGTGCGCGCGGGCGAGGGCGTCGTCCTCGGAGAGCGCGTAGCGTCGCTCGAGCTTCATCATGCGCGCGATGTTGGCCCCGGAAGCGCGCGCGTCAATCCGTCGTCGGCCAGGGGCCGAAGACCTCGACCTCGACGCCTGGCGAGAAGTGGACGAGCTCGGGGGACGCGTCGAGCCCAGGCAGGCCCGCCGCCGCGGTGAGCGAGTGGGTGAGGCGCGAGACGCGCGCGCGGTGCGCGACGTAGGGCGTGTGGTGGACCTGCCCCTGCAGGATGCGGCCGCGGTGGTGCGCGAAGAGGTAGTAGCGCTCGAGCAGGAAGTGCTCGAGCGTGCCGGGCGCCGAGGGCCCGAGCGCCTCCCCGATCGCGTAGTCCACCTCGAACGCGGCCTCGGCGCCTCCGCGACGAGAGCCGTAGCGCACCGCTTCGCCCTCGCGCCGGGTGTGCATGCGCGCGTGCCAGTAGGGGAGCGACCAGCCCATCCGCGCGGCCCACACCGCGAGCCGCGAGCTCGCCTCGAGCGAGAAGAACCACACGCCGGGCGCGCCGCGATGATGCACGTAGGTGCGCAGGTTCAGCTCGAGGAAGTCGAGCCCGGTGCGGCGCGGCATCCACGAAGTGCGGATCGCCTCCATGCGGAAGGGAACCGCGCCGATGAACGCGCGCCCCTCCCAGAGATCGAGCTCGAGCGCCGCCGGGATCAGCGGGCGCACCGCCTCGGGCGGGACGGTCCAGTGGGCGAAGAGGAGCTCGCGCCAGCGCTGCGTTCCGGCGGGGGCTTTGTCCGGCCGGCGGGTGGGTGTGATGCGATCGAGCGAGAGCGCGCTCATCGCGCGACGCTAGCACGACCCGCGCTGCGCTACGCTCGGCGATCATGAACGCAGCGATCGATCTCGCGACCGACGGCTGGCTCAAGTGGACGCTGGTGGTGCTCCGCTTCGTCGGTGTCGCCTACATCGCGCTCGGCGTGTGCACAGGCGGCTTGTTCCTGATGCCGGTGATGCTCGCGGGCTCGCCCGACATCCCGCCCGAGCTCGCCGACCAAGCGATCGCCTACGGCGCGACTGCGCCGCTCATGCTCTTGCTCGCGGTCGCGATCGCCGTCGTGAACTTCGTCGTCGCCTCGGCGCTCGCCAAGCGCAAGCCGTGGGCCTGGATCGGTGCGCTGGTCCTCGGCGGGATCTACGCGCCCAGCATCTGCCTCCCCTTCGGCGCCGTGATCCTGTATGCGCTGCTGCGCCCCGGCTTCAAGTCGGCCTACGACGCCGAGGCGGCGGCTCGCACGTGAGCGCCGCTCACGGCCGCAGCCCGCGCTCGTGGCGCTGCTCGGTCGCGACGAGCTTCGCCAGCTCGCCCAGCTGCTCGGCGACCCACTCGACGAGATCGTCGTAGGCCAAGATGCCCTGCAGGACGCCGTCGTCATCGATGACGACGAGCCGGCGCACCCCGCGGGACCGCATCCGCTCGAGCGCGCCGCTCACGTCCTCGTGCTCGCGCGCGGTCAGCAGATCCCAGCTCATGATGTCGGCGATCCGCAGCTCCTCGACGCGCCGGGGCTCGACGCCGACGAGCGCGGCGAGCACGTCCCGATCGGTCACGATGCCGATCGGGTGCCGGCCGTCCTCGGCCTCCTCCACGATGACGAGGCAGCCGACGTGGCGGTCGCGCATGCGGCGGCCGGCCTCGAGGAGGCGCTCGTCCCCTCCGGCGATCACGACCTTGCGTGTGCAGAGCTCGCCTACCGTCATGCGCCAAGGCTGCTGCACCACGCATGCCGCGCCGATCCGATGCGCTCGCGCGCCGATGAGCGCGAAGACACGCCTCGCCCGCGGCGCGTTGTCCTG
>JAEZBP010000450.1 GCA_023427125.1 Pseudomonadota bacterium
GCCGAGGCCGAGGGAGGCGCGGTGCGCGAGGACGCGGTGCGCGTGCTCGCCGAGCTGGTCCGCGATCACCCGAGCTTCGCGCGGAGCGACGAGGCGCTCTACACGCTCGCCTACCACCTCGAGCGGATGGGCCAGCGGGCCCGCGCGCGGCAGGCCTACCAGCGCTTGATCCGCTCCTGGCCGGCGAGCCGCTTCGTGCCGCACGCATACCTCGCCTACGCGGAGCATGCGTTCGAGGAGGGCCAGCTCGACGACGCACGCCAGCTCTACGAGCGCGTGCTCACCTACCCGGCCGAGCAGAACCCGGTGTACGCGTACGCCCGCTACAAGCTCGCGTGGGTGCACTACAACGCCGAGCGCTTCCGCGACTCGCTCGAGGCGATGGTCGGCGTGATCGAGCACGTGCGCGCCCACCCCGAGACGCCCGACGGGGCGAGCCTCGCGCGGCAGGCGCGGCGCGAGATCGTGATGCCCTACGCGCGGGTCGGCAGCCCGCCGCGCGCGCTCGCGTTCTTCCGGCGCGTGGGCGACGGCGAGGACGACGCGATCGGCATGCTCGAGCGGCTCGGCGAGCTCTACTTCGACGCCGGGAGCTGGCCCGAGACGATCGCGGTGCACCACACCCTGATGGCCGAGCGGCCGCAGCACGCGTCGCTCTGCGCGTGGCAGGGGCGGGTGCTCGACGCGACCATCAGCTCGCGCCCGAAGGACGAGCAGGTGCGCGAGGCGCGGCGGCTCGTTCGGGTGCGCGAGCTCGCGCGCTCGGCGCCGGAGGAGGCGCGGCGCGCATGCGATGAGCAGACGGCGACCTCGCTCATCGTGCTCGCGACCTCCTGGCACCGCGAGGCGGTGGGCACAGGGGATCAGCCCGGCACTCGCGATCCGGCGACGATGGCCCGCGCCGCGGAGCTGTACGCGATGATCGAGGAGCACGTGCCGAGCGTGGAGGCGCTCACGCTCAGCGCGATCGACGCGCGCGATCGGCCCTCGCGCGCAGAGCTCGCGTACTTCCACGGCGAGCTGCTCTTCGACATGCAGCGCTGGGATCAGTGCGCGGCCGCCTACGAGCGCGCGCTCGACGCCTCGCCCGAGCCGCAGCTCGCGGCCGACGCCGCCTACGGCGCGGTGGTCTGCTACGACCGCCACCTCGGCACCCGCACGCCGCCCGCCGCGCCGGACGATCGGACGCTGACCGAGCGCCGGCTGACCGAGGAGGAGCGGCGCATGACGCGGACGTTTGCGCGCTTCGCGTGCACCGCGCCCCGGCACGAGGAGCTGCCGGTCGTGCTCTATCGCTGGGCGCGCATCCACTACGAGGCGAACCAGTTCGAGCGCGCGGCCGCGCTCTTCTCGCGGGTGGCCACGCAGCACGCGCGCTCGGAGGTCGGCGTGTATGCCGCGAACCTCTGGCTCGATTCGCTGAACGTGCTGGCGGAGAGCCGCCAGCGAGCGAGCTGCGACGCGACGTTCGAGGCCGCGCTCGCGCCGATCGAGCGCGGGTTCTGCGCCGATGAGGCGGCCCGCGAGGCGAACCGCTCGGTCTGCGAGATCGCCGATGGCGCCCGCTGCACGCTCGGCGCGCGCCGCGCGGTGCAGCTCGGCCAGGGCGGACGGCACCGCGAGGCGGCCAACCTCTACCTCGAGCTCGCGCGCACCCAGAGCTGCCCGGAGGAGGACGTCTACCTCTACAACGCGGCGATGGAGCTCGAGACCATCCGCCTGATCGGCCGGGCGATAAGGGTGCGCACCGTGCTCATCGAGGCGCACCCGGCGAGCCGGCTCGTGCCGCGCGCGATCCACCACGTCGGCGCGAACTACCACGCGCTCGCGATGTACGGGCAGGCCGCCGACTTCTACGAGCGCTTCGCCCGCGAGCACGCCGACGCGCCGTGCGAGGGCGAGGACTGCCCCGACGCCGCCGAGGGCCTGCGCAACGCCGTGCTCTTCCGCATGGGGCTCGGCGAGCGAGAGGCGGCGATCGAGGACGCGCGCCTCTTCGAGCGGCGCTTCGGCCGCCGCGACGCGCGGCGCACCTCCGAGGTCGTCTTCGCGATCGGCACGCTCTACGAGCAGGCGGGGCAGTGGACCGAGGTCATCGCGCACTATCGGCGCTTCCTGCGCACCTACGGCCAGGCGGCGAGCCGCGATCGCGTGGCGCGCGCCCACATGATGATCGGGCGCGGGTACGTCGAGGCTGGGGATCGCGGCCGGGCGCGCGAGCACCTCGAGGCGGCGGTCCGAGCGCACGCGGAGGGCGGCGAAGAAGCGCTGGCCGGTGACGAGCACGCGATCGCGCTCCTGCGCGACGCGGCGAGCGAGGCGCGCTTCGAGCTTGCCGAGGCCGCGCGCGAGCGCTTCGAGGCCATCGCGTTCCCGAGCCTGCGAGGCCGGCCGAGCCTCGAGAGCGTGAGCCGCTGGGCCGCCGGCGAGCTCGCGCCGTGGATGGAGGCCAAGCGCGCGGCGTTCCTCGTCGCCGAGGAGGCCTACGGGCACGTGCATCCGCTCGGCATCCCCCGCTGGCGCATCGCCTCGGCCTCGCGCATCGGCGACATGATCGACGGCATGGTCGAGCGCGTGCGCAGCTCGCCGGTGCCGGCGATCATCGAGGCCGACCCGGAGCTCTTGGCGGCCTACTGGGAGGAGCTCGATAACGTGACCGAGCCCTACCTCGCGCTCGCGGTCCGGCGCTACGAGCACTGCCTCGAGACCGCGACCTCGACGCGGTGGTTCGACGAGCGCTCGCGCCGCTGCGAGGAGGCGCTCCACCGCCTCGACGCGGTGCGCTACCCGATGGCCTCCGAGCTGCGCGGCCACCCCGACTACGAGCCCCGCCACGGCGCGCCACCCACCGCCCCGAGCCTCGAGGCCGCGCAGGACGGCTGAGCCTCCGCGCGCTCGCCGAGCTCCGTCGGCGGTCGGAAAGGCGCGAGAGCGCGCGGATCGCGGTATCCTCGCGGAATGCGGGGTGCAGAGGTAGGGAGCACGCTCGACCGGCGCTATCGGCTCCGGCGGCTGATCGCCAAGTCGGAGCGCGGCTCGGTCTGGGACGCTCTCCACGTGTCCCTCGAGCGAGCCGTCGCGATCCGCATGCTCGAGGGAGGATCGACCGAGGAGCTCGCCCCCCTCTTCGAAGAGGCGCGGCGCTTGGAGCGCGTCCACCACCCGTCGCTCGTCCGCGTCCACGACGTGGTCGCGCTCGACGGTGGGGCGTACCTCGCGATGGATCCGATCGAGGGTCGCATCCTCGACGGAGTGCTCGCGGTCCGAGGGACCCTCGCCATCGAGGAGGCCGTGCAGGTCGCGGTAGAGATCGGCGAGGCGCTCGCCGCCGCGCACGCCGCCGGGTACGCGCACGGGCGCCTGTGTCCCTCGAGCGTTCTGCTCACGCAGGCGGCGGGCGCGCTGCGCTCGGCGCGGCTCCTCGATCTCGGCGTCAGCCCGTGCCCGACCGGTGTGCTCAGCGGTCCGCTCGCGGCGATGGCCTACGTCGCCCCCGAGATCCTGGAGGGCGCACCGATCCACGCGGGCGGCGACATCTACTCCGTCGGCGCGCTGCTCGGCGAGTGCCTCACGTCGCTCCTCCCCTCGGAGGAGGGCGCCCTCGCGCGCCTCCGCGAGCGCAGCGAGGTCCCGGCGTCGCTCGCCGAGGTGGTGCGCTGCGCCCTCGCCCCGGTGAGCGAGCGCTACCCGGACATGCGCACGTTCCTCGAAGTGCTCCGCGCCAGCGTGAGAAAGGAAGCGATCGCCTCGCAGCCTCCCCCGGCGCGCCGCGCCCATCCGCGCGCCGGCTACGTGACGCCGGTCCGACTGCTCCTGCCGGGCGGCGAGGCGCTCGACGGCCGCTCGGAGGACATCTCGGAGGGCGGGCTGCTCGTGCTCGCACCCAAGCCGGTGGCGATCGCGAGCGAGGTGCTGGTGCGCTTCGCGCTGCCGCTCGATGGTCGCATCGTGAGCATGCCCGCGGAGACGCGGTGGATGCGGAGCGCGGCGGGCCGCGAGGCGCTCGGCCTGCGCTTCCTCGATCCGAGCGAGAAGGTCCGCGCCGACATCCGCGCGTACGTGGAGTACCTCGGCCGCTCCTTCGATTGAGCGCGCGCGAGCGGTCACTCGTGCGGGCGATGCAGCTGCTTGCCGGTGCGGTGCAGCTTGTAGCCGCGGTAGAGCAGCGCGAGCGCGACCCAGACGAAGATGGCGACGAGCGGGTACGCCAGGATCGCCGGAAAGAACGCGAAGAGCACCGCGAGGACGAGGAGCCCGCCGCCGCCGATCATCATCGTGCGCGCCTCGACGGGCTCGAGCACGCGCCGGTTGGTGAACGCCGCGCCGAGCGTGTTGCCGATCCGCACCGCTCCCGCGGCCGCGCGCCCGCCGCTGCCGCCGCCGCTCGTGAGCACCGGATGCCGCGAGCGATGCGGCGCGCGCAGCTTGTGGCGCTCGTCGAGCACGATCTCGGTCGCCTTGTCGAGGTCCGCCCGATACATCTCCTCCATCTGGAGAGCGAAGGCCTCGTCCTCGATCACCGCGTCGAGCTCGCAGTTGCCGAGCCAGCTCGCGAGGTTGAGGTTCGTCGAGCCGACGCGCGCCCAGCGGCCGTCGGCGACCGCGGTCTTCGCGTGGAGCATCGTGCCGTTCCACTCGAAGACGCGCACGCCCGCCTCGAGCAGCGGTCGATAGCCGGCGCGCGAGACGAGCTGCACGATCGGGATGTCGCTGCCGCCCGGCACCAAGAGGCGCACGTCCACGCCGCTCTTCGCGGCCGCCTTCAGGCCCTTCACGTAGGCGGTGGTGCCCGCGTAGTACGCGTCGGTCAGCCAGAGGCGCTTGCGCGCGAGCGCGGCGACGAGCTGGTCGACGCGAAAGAGCCCGCCGCTCGCCGGCTCTCCGGCCACGATGCGGACGCTCGTCTCGCCCGGCTCGAAGGGCTCGTGCGTGCTCCAGCGCTCTTCCTCCGGGACCGGCTCGCCCAGGCCCCGCCACATGTCGATGAACGCCCGCTCGACGTCGGCGACGGCCGGCCCCCGGATCTCGACGCCGGTGTCGCGCCACGGCTCGATGTTCTTTCCGGGATCGCCGGCCCACATCTGCCCGACGCAGAGGCCGGTGACGAAGCCCACCTCTCCGTCGACCGAGACCATCTTGCGGTGATCGCGCGAGAGCCACCCGAGCGGCGAGTCGAAGCGCGGGGGGTTGTAGCAGCGCACCTCCACGCCCCCGGCGCGCAGCCGGCTCCAGAAAGCGCGCGAGGTCTTCCCGAAGCCGCCCAGCCAGTCGTAGATCACCCGCACCCGCACGCCGCGCTTGGCGGCCGCGATGAGCGCCTCCGCGAAGCGCTCGCCGATCGCGTCCTCACGGATGATGTAGCTCTCGAAGTAGACGTATCGGCGCGCCGCGGCGATCGCCTCGAGCCACGCCGGATAGTTCTCCGCCGCGTCCTTCAAGAGCCGGACGCGGTTCCCGTCCACCAGCGGCGCGCCGGCCACTCGCGAGAACGCCTGGTCGGCGAGCGTGCGCGCCCTCTGCTGCATGCAGAACAGTTAATAGCGCGCGCCGCTCCGATCGGCCCTCTGGCCTCTCAGATCGTGAGGTCGACCTGATAGGTGCCGTAGCTCGACGTCGCGGTGCCGGTGACGGTGGTCGAGCCGACGACGCGGCGGACGCCGCCGTCCGGGTGCGGCTCGATCTCGCCGGCGAACGTGAGGTTCAGCGTCACGTCGCCCTCGATCTCGCCGGTCATCCGGAAGGTGCCGACGAGGCTGCCGCTGAGCGTGCCGTCCGGGATGTCTCGCAGCTGCAGCGTGAGCGCCGGCAGCGCGGCCGCGTCCGGCGTGTCGTAGGTGATCGCGAGCTCCTCCTCGTCGGTCTCGTCGCTGTACTCCACGAGCTCGACGCGCAGGCGCATGCCCTTGTTGGCCGAGGCGCCCTGATCGACCTGGCCGCTGATCGTCATCGTCCCCGACTCGTCGCCGGTGGTCATCTGGGGCGGGATGTTGGCGCTGGTCGCGGCGTTGAAGCCGTCGAAGCCCAGGTTCATCGCCTTCTCCACCGCGAGATCGAGCCCGAGGTACGCCGCCCGCGCGCCCTCCTCGGAGGAGACCCCGCCGCCACAGGCGACGAGCGCGAGAGAGAGGCCGGCGCCCAGGATCCTGCATGACTGGAAGTGCATACCCGCTTGTACGAGCGGCACGCGGCGGGGGCTACAGCCGAGCTCCCGGCGAGCGCACGCGCGACGCCGTATCTCAGAGGATCTTGCGGAGCTGGGTCCGCGCGAGGCCCAGGGTCTCGCTGAGGCCGGCCTGGCGCAGCGCGGCCGTCATGGCGCGCGCGAATCCTCGCAGCGCGGTGAGCTCCGGCGCCGGCCAGTGGCGCTCCGAGTGGCAGTCATCGAACCCGACGAAGCCCCAGGTCGATCTCTGATGGACGATGGGGCAGAGGAGGAGCGACTGAATGCCCTGGGACGCGAGGATGCGCCGGAACGACGCCGGCTGCGTCTCGCGAGTCAAGGTCATCGCGGCGTCGCCTCGCAGGAGGTGGGCCGCCCGCTCGGCACCGAACGTCCTGTACGGCATCCGCTGACAGGCCGGGTCGTCGATCTGGGGCGCGATGCCGGGGGCGACCCACTCGTATCGCTGGCTCGTCACCCGCTCTCCGCCGACCGACATCACCTCGTCCTCGAAGATGTACACGCGGTCGACCCGCGCGCCGCGCCCGAGGATCCCCAGCGCCTCGTCGATCGCGTCCGGCGCGAAGCCCTTCGCGAGGAGGCACCGAGACGCCTCGGCGACATAGCTGGACTCGCCCATGAACACCGCCTCCCACTTCGAAACGGTCGAGCCGATCCTGCACGCCGGGGCGATGGGCCGCAAGCTGGACGTGCGGGGGACCTCGCCAGGTCGGACGAGGCGCCGCGGCGCATGGGAGCCGGGCCGGAAAGCTCGGAGCCGCGAGATGAGCTGCCCGCGCCGCGCTCTCGGTGGGGTGGACGCGGAAGGCCGGATCGCGCTACGTCTCGTCGCGTCCCCGGGAGCCGAGAGTGAGCACGCAGCGCGGCCCCAGCCAGAGCGAGACGATCGGCCCCTACGCCCTCGAAGCGATCATCGGCGCCGGCGGGTTCGGCACCGTGTATCGCGCGCACGACGGCGAGGGGCGGGTCGTCGCGCTCAAGGTGCTCGCGCCTCACGTCGACAGCGAGGAGACGCTCCGCCGCTTCGAGCGCGAGGGCACGATCCGCATCGAGCACCCGAACGTGGTGCGCGTCATCGACGCGGGGAGCGCGGACGGCGCGTCCTACATCGCCTTCGAGCTGCTCGAGGGCCGCCCGCTCAACGCCGTGCTCGAGGAGGCGCCGCTCGCGCCCGAGCGCGTCGTCGACATGGGCCTGCAGATCTGCCACGGCCTCGAGGCCGCGCACGCCCGCGGCGTCGTCCATCGCGATCTGAAGCCCGGCAACGTCTTCGCGTGCAACGACGGCACGCTGAAGGTGCTCGACTTCGGCATCGCGCGGCCGATGAGCAACGCCGGCCCGCAGCTGACCATGGCCGGCTCGGTCATCGGAACGCCCGGCTATCTCGCGCCCGAGCAGGCCAAGGGCGAGCTCGGCATCACCGCGGCGACCGATCTCTGGTCGCTCGGCGTGATCCTCTATCAAGCGGCGAGCGGCACGAGCCCCTTCATGCGCAGCACCGCGGTCGCGACGATCCTCGCCGTCGTGCTCGAGGAGCCGCCTCCCCTCGGCCAGATCGGGCCGCCGCTGCCGCGAGGGATGGCCGAGATCAACCACCGCTGCCTGCACAAGGAGCCGCGCGAGCGCTGGCCGAGCGCGCAGGCGCTCCGCGAGGCGCTCTTCGGGCTCGACCTCTCGGGCAGCCGCATCGTCGGGGTGCCGGCGGAGCTCGGGCCGTCGATCCCGCTCGACGAGCAGCGGGTGGTCGCGCTCTTGCGCGCCGTCGACGTCCACGATCTGGCCGCGCTCGAGGGCGCGGTGCGCGAGTGGGGCGGCGAGCTCATCCCCATGCTCGGCGGCCAGGCGATCGGCGTCTTCGGCGGCCGCACCTACGAGGGCGACGAGGCCCTGCGCGCCGTCTCGGCCGCCCTCCTCGCGCGCGACGCCGCGCGCTT
>JAEZBP010000520.1 GCA_023427125.1 Pseudomonadota bacterium
CGCGACCGACGGCTTTCGAGGCGGCCGGCTCCGGGTGGGCGGCGGCACCCGCTTCAACCGCGAGGCCGGCTTCTGGGCCAGCGCCAGCGGCGTCCTGGCGCAGGGCGACGACCTCTATCTCCCGGAGCTGACCGACGCGGCCGACGGAATGGTGCGCGGCGCGGACGGCTTCTACGCGGCCACCACGATGGCGCGCGCCTGGTACGGCGACCTCACGCTCCAGGGCTCCTGGCATCGACGCCAGAAGAGCATCCCGACGGGCGCGTTCGACACGCTCGTCGGCGATCCGCGCTCTCACTCGCAAGACAGCCGCGGCTTCGTCGAGCTCCGCTGGGAGCCGCGCTTCTCGCCCGAGGTCGCGCTCTCGGCGCGGGTCTTCCTCGACTATTACGAGTACGAAGGCAGCTTTGCCTACGACCCGCCCGGCGCGCTGAACCCGGAGACCGGCGTCGTGCGCGACGGCTGGCTCGGCTACTGGACCGGCGGCGAGGCGCGCCTGCTCCTGCGCCCGGTGGAGTGGCTCCGCATCACCGCGGGCTTCGAGGCGCGCGGCTCGCTCGTCGCCGAGCTCACGAGCGAGAGCGACGCCGACGGCCGCTACCTCGACGAGGACGCGCGCTTCTTCGTCCTCGGCGGCTACGCCGTCGCGGAGGTCAAGCCGATCGAGTGGCTGACGCTCAACGTCGGCGCTCGCTACGACTTCGTGTCGACCTTCGCCGACGGCGCGTTCAGCCCGCGGGCCGCCATCATCGTGCGACCCTGGGAGACCGGCATCATCAAGCTGATCGGCGGCAGCGCCTTCCGCGCGCCGAGCGTCTACGAGCTCCGCTACAACGACGACGGCGTCACCCAGGTCGCGCCCGACTCGCTCTCGCCCGAGCGCATCTGGACCGGCGAGCTCGAGCTCACGCAGCGCATCGACGAGGAGCTCAGCGCGATCGCGAGCGTCTTCTACAACCACATCGAGAACCTGATCACCACCTTGCCGGCCGCGGGCGGCCTCTTCCAGTACGGCAACTCCACGGACATCGCGCAGACGCTCGGCGCCGAGGCCGAGCTGAGGCGCGAGTGGCGCCAGGGCTGGATGTTCTCGGTGAGCTACAGCTACCAGCGCACGCGCGTCGGTGATCTCCTGAGCGACGAGCTCGACAACCGCGTCTCGAACTCCCCCGAGCACCTGATCGGCTTCCGCGGCGCCGCCCCGATCGTGCCCGAGCTCCTGACCATCGCCCTGCGCCTCCGCGTCGAGACCGCGCGCCTCGGCCTGCGCACGCGCCCCGACGGCGAGACGGAGCTCGTCCCCGGCGACATCCCGGTGCTCGCGGACCTGGTCCTGAGCGGCGAGGTCAGCGAGATCGGCCTCAGCTACGCGCTCGGCGTCCGCAACCTGCTCGACTGGCAGTACCGCTACCCGGGCGGCGAGGACATCGCGATCCCCTTCCTCCCTCAGCCGGGCCGCCAGGTCTTCCTGCAGACCACCATCCGATTCTGAGTTGGCCGGCGGATGCTCGGCCCGCGCGCGAAGGCGCGTGCCAGCAAGCTCGTGCTACGCCATGTCCTCGTGGGAACGCTGCACGAGCCGACCATCGCGACCACCGAGCTCAGGCCGACGCGGCTCGAGGTCGATCTCGCGCAGCTCGCCGAGAACTATCGGGCCATCGCGCGCTTCGCCCCCACCGCGCAGGTCATGCCGATCCTCAAGGCCAACGCCTACGGGCACGGGCTCGTGCCGGTGGCGCGCATGCTCGAGGCGCTGGGCGCGCCGCTGGTCGGCGTGGCCTACCTCGAGGAGGCGCTGCGCCTGCGCGAGGAGGGCGTGCGCATGCCGGTGCTCGTGCTCGGCGGCATCGTGGGCGAGCAGATCCCGCTCTTCCTCGAGCACGACCTCACGCTGACCGCGTCGTCGATCGACAAGCTCCGCGCCATCGAGGAGCACGCGGCGGCGATGAAGGTGACGGCCACCGTGCACCTCAAGATCGACACGGGCATGGAGCGCATCGGCGTCCACTGGTACTCCGCCGAGAAGCTGCTCGAGGCCTCCCTCGGCTGCCGGAACGTGAGGGTCGAAGGCATCTTCACGCACTTCGCGAGCGCCGACGAGGAGGACCTCACGCACGCGCGCCTCCAGCTCGAGCGCTTCCACGAGGTGCTCCGCTTCTACGAGAAGCGCAGCCTGCCGACCCCGCTTCGGCACGCCGCCAACTCCGGCGCGATCGTGCAGCTCCCGGAGAGCCACCTCGATCTGGTCCGCCCCGGCATCCTCTTCTACGGCGCGCGCCCCGCGCCGCACATCCCGGACGTCGTGCCGGTGCGCGGCGCGCTCCGCTGGGTGACGCGCGTCGTCTACTTCAAGGTCGTCCTCCCCGGCAACGGCGTGAGCTACGGCTCGATCTGGAGGCCCGACGCGCAGACGCGCCTCGTCACGCTCCCGGTCGGCTACGGCGACGGCTATCCGCGCGCGCTGAGCGGTCGCGCCGAGGTGATGCTCGGCGGGCGGCGCCATCCGCTCGTCGGCCGGGTCTGCATGGACCAGGTGATGGTCTCGATCGGTGCGGACGGCAGCGCCTACAACGGCGATGAGGCGGTGCTCCTCGGCGACGGCATCACGGTCGAGGAGCTCGCCGCGTGGGCCGGCACGATCCCCCACGACATCCTGGCCGGCATCAACACCCGCGTGCCGCGCGTCTACGTCGGGCGCCCTACGGCGTGAAGACGCCGCCGAGCGTGCCCTCGCAGCCCTCGCGCGACGCCGCCGCGTCGTAGTCGGCCGCGGTCTTGTCCGTGTAGATCACGATGCCATAGGTCGCGACGGTGCAGCGGTCGTGGTGGTCCGTCTCGCAGCCGGCGACGAAGGTCCCCCCGACCTCGTCGCACACGTCGGCGATGAGCGCGATCGTGTCCGAGGATCCGTCGATCGAGTCGGTGCACTGCGGGCCGGAGAGGCACGCCCTCAGCGGCCCGGCGTCGGTCGGAACGGGGGTGGTGCCGCCATCGGGCATCGCGCACGAGCCGCACGGATCGGCGCACGCGAAGGAGTAGCCGAGCGAGCTGGTCGTGCACACGCAGCTCGTCATCACGCTGCGGCCGCACGCGTCGCAGTAGACGCTGGCCGGGCAGCGGTCGCCCTCGGCGGACGAGGTGCAGGTGGCGCCGGCGACGACCGGGCTCGTCGCGCAGTACGGCGCGAATTCCTCGGTGCTCCCCGCGTCGACCGCCGGCCCGCTCGTGTCGCAGCGCGCGCC